>JAEUJH010000656.1 GCA_016794825.1 Gemmatimonadota bacterium | reverse complement strand
TATCTGGTCGGTCGGCGGCGCGTCGAGCTGGGAGTTCGGCTGGCGCTCGGCGCTCGGCCGGGGCAGGTGGTGGGGCTCGTGGTCCGGCAGGGTCTTGGTCTGATCGGGCTCGGCTTCGTGATCGGGCTGCCGGCCGCGGCGCTGCTCGGCCGGGGGTTGGCCGCCAAGGTGGTCGGTCTCGATCCGTGGGACCCGATTGTCTGGGTGCTGGCCGTCGGATCGATCATCGTGACCGGGATGGCGGCGGCCGCCATCCCGGGGCGGCGCGCGGCCGCCATCGACCCAAGAACGACGCTGGTGGGCGAGTAGCGGTCAGCCGGTCCGCTTCTGCAGTCGGCCGCCGGTGGCGAGGTGCCGCATCCGGCCGTCGCGATCGGGATTGAGGAAGGTGACGACGCTGGCCCCGAAGGCAAAATGCCCGTCGCGGATCGGTCGGAGCGGCACCGGCGGCGATTCCTCCAGCGAGATGCTGTCGTAGAACCGGTGCTTGGCCCGGATCCGAGCGGCGATCCCGTTCTCGTGCGGCACCACGCGAGTGGCGGAGGCCACGGTTTCGAACGTCCCGAGGTAGGGCTTCGGGTCGACCGGTTCGTTCCTGGCTTCCTTGACCAGGCGCTCGGTGTCGGCCCCCGGGGCGTCGGCTCCGGCGGCGGCGAACAGCGGCGCGCACAGTTCGGTCAACACCGGGGTTCCGTGGGCGCCGTTGGTGAGGACGGCCACGACCGATTTGCGGGCCGGATCGGCGTAGAGCCACGACACGATGCCGGGTCCCCCGCCGCCATGACCGACGATGCCGCCGCCGTGGGTCATCCACCCGAGTCCGAATCCGCCAAACCCGGCGCCCCGCCACCCGACCGTCTCGCGCCGCATCAAGCGGGCGCTCTCCGCCGACACCAGCCGGCGACCGTTGGGCGCCAGTCCGTCATTGAGGTGGGCCAGCGCGAACGTCGCCAGATCCCGGGCCGAGAGCATGGCGGTGGCACCGGCCGGCGCGAAGCTGACCGGGAGGAACGCGAAGCTGGTGCGGGTGTTCGCGCCCCGCGCCGGGTCGAGAAAGTGTCCCACCGAGGCGCGGTGGAGCAGGGCGTCGGCCGGCTGGACCACCGCGTGCTCCAGACCGATCCGTTCGAAGATCCGCTCCTCGATCAGGTGGTACCAGCTCTGACCGGTGATCCGCTGGGCCAGGTACCCCGCCAGCACCACCGCCGCGTTGCAGTAGGACAGCTCGGCGCCCGGTTCGTGGAGCTGGCCCAGGCGGGCGATCCGCGGGATGGCGTCTTCGATCCGCTCGGCGTCGGGTCCGGTATCGGGAAGGATCTCGCCGTCGATTCCGCTCGTGTGATTGAGCAGCATCTTGACGGTGATGCGCTCGGCGGCGGCGGCCTCGGCCAGGCGGAAGTCGGGCAGGTAGCGACGGAGCGGCACGTCGAGCGCGATCCGGCCCTCGTCCACCAGCTGCATCACCAGGGTGGCGTTGAGCACCTTGGTGATCGAGCCGATGTGCATCACCGTGTCGGGCGTGATCTCGACGCCGGTGGTGACGTTGGTGATGCCGGCGGCCGCCACGTCCCACTGGCCGTCGCGGTACCAGGCGACGCTGGCGCCGGGCACCTTGTGCCGGGCAATGGCGGCGGTGAGTTGCGCCGCCAGGTCGGCGGCGCGGGCCGGGCGGCGGGCTGGCTGGACGGAGGCCAGCGCCGGGGCGGCCCCCGCGGGCCGCCCGACCAGCACGGAGGCGCCAAACGCGCCGACGGAACGGACGAGATCGCGCCGTTTCATGCGGGGTAGAGCGCCCCACCCTCCTTCGCGAGCTTGCGGAGCAGCGCCGGCGGCCGGAACCGCTCGCCGTGCTGATCGGCGAGCTGATCGCACTCCGTTTCGAGGCGCTTGGCGCCGACGATGTCGATGTACGACGCGATCCCGCCGTAGAACGGACAGAAGCCCCAGCCGAGGATCGACCCGACGTCGGCGTCCTGCGGTCGGGCCACGATGCCCTCCTCCAGACAGCGCAGCGTCTCGATGGCCTGGATGTGGAGGAGCCGGCGCTTGGCCTCCTCGAGCGACGGCTGGTGCGGCGCGGGCGGGAAGTGAGTGGTGAGCTCGGGCCAGAGCCGCTTCTCGCCGCCGTCGG
>JAEUJH010000493.1 GCA_016794825.1 Gemmatimonadota bacterium | reverse complement strand
TCGGACATGACGGCGTCGAAGCCGTCAGGGTCGGCCGAAAACGCCGCCAGCGCGTCGAGAGGCGATTCGAACCCGATCGGGGCATAGCCGAGTCGTTCCAGCATCCGAGTCGCCAAGACCACCAGTTGCCGCTCATCGTCGACCACCATGATCCGCTGCCCCCGTCCGGGCGTCGGGATGGGGGTGGCACGCGGTTCCGGACCGGCCGATGCGGCGACCAGTGGGAAGAGCAGGGTGGCCGTGGTGCCGTGTCCCTCCTGGCTCTCGATCGAGACGGCGCCGTCGTGACTCTGCATGATGCCGTGGACCACGGCCAGGCCGAGTCCGGTCCCCTCGGCCGGCGATTTCGTCGTGAAGAACGGGTCGAAGGCCCGACGGAGGACCTCCTCCGACATCCCGTGCCCGGTGTCGCTGATCGTGACCTCCAGGTAGCGTCCCGGTCGGATGGCCACTGACCGAGCCGCGATCGCCGCTTCGGTGAGGTGCGCGGGCTGCATCGCGACCCGCATCGTGCCCCCGGCACCGCGCATGGCGTGGAGTGCGTTGGTGCCGAGGTTGATGATGACCTGATGGACCCGGGTCGGATCGGCCTGGATGAGGCCCCCGGCAGGGTCGATGGTCACCTCGATCGAGATCGTGGTCGGCATCGTGGCCCGGAGCAGGCCGACGGCTTCTTGGATCACCGGCTCGAGGCTGACTGGGCGACGCTCTTCCGGCTGCCGGCGGCTGAAGGTCAGGATCTGCCGGACCAGTGACTTGGCCCGCGCGGCCGCGGCCAGAATGCCACGGACATCCGCGGCCTGGCCCAGCGACAGCACGTCGTCCCTCCGGAGGCACTCGGCGTGGCCGACGATGGCCGTCAGGATGTTGTTGAAGTCATGCGCGATCCCGCCGGCCAGCGTGCCCAGCGCCTCGAGCTTCTGGGCCTGACGGAGGCCACTCTCCAGTTGACGCTGTGCGGTCACGTCGCGGCCGGTGCCGAGGAAGCCGACCAGTCGATCGCCCTCGACGATGGCTCGAACCGGGGTACACTCGGCCAGGATCGAGCCCCCGTCCTTGCAGAGGATGCGGAAGTCGGTGGCCTGTTCCTGGGCCCCACCAACCACGTTGGTGAACATCGCCATCGCCCGCGCCTGATCCTCGGGGTGGATGATGTCGATGAACGGCCGCCCGACCCACTCCTCCCGATGCCATCCCGTCGCGGCTTCGAACCCCTGGTTCATCTCGGAAAACCGTCCGTCGGGCGAGAGGACGTAGATGGTCTCCCGGATCGTGTCGAAGAGGGTACGGTACCGGATTTCCGACGCCTGCAGGGCGGCGTCGATCCGCCTGAGGGCGGTGATGTCCACCGACGACGCGAGGGAATGCCACTCGCCGTGGAGTTGGACCAGTTCGATCGAGAGGTAGACGGTGCGGAGGTCGCCGGCCTCGGTGGTGAAGGGGAATTCCATCCCGTCGACTCGCCCCTCCCGCCGGAGCTCGTCGAGCATCCGTTCCCGGTCGGTCTCGTTGGCCCAGAGGTGAATCTCGTTCGTGGTCCGCCCCAGCACGTCCTCCCGGCGCCGCTCGAACAGGCGGCAGAACGCCGGGTTGACGTCGACGATGCG
>JAEUJH010000468.1 GCA_016794825.1 Gemmatimonadota bacterium | reverse complement strand
AGGCTCTCCTTCGTCATAAACTCGCCGGCAACCCCGTGGCGGCCTGGCGCGACGGGAGGGTGATTTGGGTAGCCGCCGCCGAGATTCCTGTCGATCAGTCGCGCTCCGCCTGAGTCGCCTTTCCCAGACGTGGCACCCCGGCCGGCGGCAGATCAAACCAGAACGACGCAAGATGTTGTCGAGGTGCGCGCTTGGTTCGCGAGGGATCGCGGGCGTCGCCGCCGGGCTATTTGTGTAGTGGACTACACAAATAGGCTGGTGGACGGCCAAGGCCGGCCCATGCAGTCCCGCTGTTGGGGAGACCGGAGAGCGAAGCCCGGGTCACCGGACCGCGATGTCTGGCGGAAGGCCCTCCGCCTTTCCTCCCGCGGGTTCAACCGGCGACGCTCCGCCACTCGGGTCGGAAGTACCGCTCGAGGTCGATGACCAGCGGCGGCAGGGCGGGATCCGGCTGCCACTCGACCGTCCGGTCCGCGACCGCCGGGTGCTCCGTCCCCGGGGTCCACACCTCGATCACACCGGCATCCAGGTCCACGATCCAGTAGGTCCCAACGCCAGCCTGCTGATACCGGCGCCGTTTGGTGATCCGGTCGTGTCGCGCCGTGGAGGGCGAGAGAATCTCGACGGCGAGCAGCGGCACCGCAAACCCCCGCCACCCCAGTTCGGCCGGCCGGTCCGGCTCGGGTACGACGAAGAGATCCGGCTGGGACACGTCGCCGAGCCCGAGATCCAGGTCGGCCGGGGCCCAGCCGATGACGCCGAGCCGATGCTGGTCGACGTATGGCAGGATCAGCTTGAACAGGGCATAGGCCGCCAGCTGATGCACCGGCCGCGGGCTCGGACTCACCAGGAGCTGCCCATCGATGAGTTCGTACCGCTTGCCGTCGTCCGGCAGCGCAAGGACCTCGTCCCGGGTCCAGATTCGTTCCACCTGCGGCATGGCCATAGCGTACGCTCGGCGGGAGGGGAGAGGCAAGGGGGGCGGCCGTCCATGCCCCCAACGTGGGACCCCGGCCGGGGGCAGGCCTAACCAAACCGACGCAGGGTTGGTCGAAAAGCCGCGACCGGCGTCGCCTCGCCATGTCGGTCGCTCGCAGCGCGCACGTGGCCATGAGAATTCAGGCCACGCCGCCGATAATGAGATACTTCGATCCCGCTCGGGTTCAGTGCCTCGCAGATCTGGGCCGCGTCCCCGCGTTCGGTTAGATTTGGACCATGGATCGGTCCAAGGTCACCGTGCGGCTGGTGTCGCTCACCAGTCCCGAGGCCGGCGACCCCCGGATGGGGGGCACGCTCGATGAACGGGTCGCTGCGGTGATGGCGCTCACCGAGGAGTCGTGGCGGCTAGCCGGCCGTCCGTTTCCTTCCTATACCCGGCGCACCATCCCGGTCCGGCTTCACACCCTGCAGGACCACCCACCCAGTTTGTGATTGACGATTTCCGCGACCTGTTGGCCCGGTTTCGAGCCGATGGGGTTCGCTTTCTGGTGGTGGGTGCCCACGCCCTCGCCGCCCACGGGGTCCCCCGCGTCACCGGTGATCTTGACCTCTGGATTGAGCCGACGCCTCACAATGCCGCGCTGGCCTGGCGTGCCATGGCAGACTTTGGGGCCCCGCTCGAGGCGCTCGGCATCATGGTGGCCGATCTGTATGCCCCGGAGCAGGTTGTTCAGATCGGCCTGGCTCCCTATCGAATCGACGTGATGACCTCGATCAGCGGGGTGGCATTCGACCCCGCCTGGGTCGATCGGCTCGAGGGCACGCTGTTCGGGGTTCCGGTGGCGTTTCTGGGCCGCGCTTCGTTCCTGACGAACAAGCGGGCCAGTGGGCGGCCCA
>JAEUJH010000452.1 GCA_016794825.1 Gemmatimonadota bacterium | reverse complement strand
CGAGGGCCGCAAGGCCGTGGCGGTCGACCCCGCCATCAAGGAGCGGAACCTCAAGCGGCTCCGGCGGATCGAGGGCCAGGTCCGGGGGCTGGCCCGGATGGTGGAGGAGGAGCGCTACTGCGCCGACATCATGACCCAGATCGCCTCGGTCCACGAGGCGCTCCGGTCGGTCGGCCGGGAACTGATGCGGAACCATCTCCGCCACTGCGCCGCCTCCGCCATCAAGGCCGGCGATGCCCGGGCCGACGCGATGTACGACGAACTGCTCGACCTGATCTACACGCACTCGCGTTAGGCGGTATCTTCGGACCCCATGGTCCGATCCCTGCCGCTGTTTGCCCTGCTGGCGCTGGCCCGGCCGCTGGCCGCCCAGGTCGACGCCGCCGCGCCCCGGCCGGTGGCCCGCGCCGTTCGAACCCGTTCCGCCCCGGTCATCGACGGCCGGCTCGACGACTCCGTCTGGGCCGCGGCCGCGCCGCTCGACCGGTTCATCCAGCACGAGCCGTTCGACGGCCGCGAGGCCACCGAGCGGACCGAGGTCCGGATCCTCTTCGACGAGCACGCCCTCTACATCGGCGCCCGCCTGTTCGATCGGGAGCCGGCGGGGATCATCCGGGGAGAAACCCGCCGCGATCTCGATCTCAAGGAGCAGGACGCGTTCATCCTCCTGTTCGACACCTTCCGCGATCGCCAGAACGCGTTCCTGTTCGGCACCACGCCCGCCGGCGTCGAGCACGACGGACAGATCAACAAGGAAGGCGAGGGTGGCTTCGGGGGCCCGGTCGGGACCCAGCCGAGCGTCACCGGGGCCAACGAGAACGTCAATTGGGACGGGACCTGGCAGGTCAAGACGACCGTCGACGAGCAGGGCTGGGTAGCCGAGTTCCGGATTCCGTTCGAGACTCTCCGCTACGGCGGGGGCCGGTCGCAGGTCTGGGGTCTCAACGTCGCCCGCTACATCCGGCGCAAGAACGAGGAAGACTTCTGGTCGCCGGTGCCGCGGCAGCACACCCTGTATCGGATCTCGATGGCGGGCTCGTTGGAGGGACTCGAGCCGCCGAGTCGGCGGGTGGCGCTGCTCACGCCCTACGCGCTGGGCTCGGTGCATCGGGACGACCGCCTGGGCACCGGCACCGATCTGGACGCCGCCTTCGGCGCCGACGCCAAGATCGGGCTCACCCAGAGCCTCACGATGGACCTGACCTACCACACCGACTTTGCCCAGGTCGAGGCCGACGAGCAGCAGATCAACCTGACCCGGTTCAATCTGTTCTTCCCGGAAAAGCGGCCGTTCTTCCTCGAGAACGCGGGGATCTTCGCGTTCGGGACCCCGCAATCCGTCGACCTGTTCTTCAGCCGGCGGATCGGGATCGCGGGCAACCGCCAGGTTCCGATCCTGGGTGGCGGCCGGGTGTCGGGCAAGGTCGGGCCCCTGGCGGTCGGGTTGCTCGACGTCCAGACCGAGGGCGACGCTCCCAATAACTTCGCGGTCGGGCGGGTGCTCTACGAGTTGCCGCACCGATCCCGGATCGGGGCCATTGCCGTCTCCCGGCTCGACACCGACAGCACCGGCGATCATAACGTCACCGTCGGCGTCGACGGCAAGCTCGGGATCGGCCAGGCGGTGTCGCTCGACGGCTATCTGGCCCGGTCGTCGAGTCCGGGCCGTTCGGGCCGGGCCTTCAACTTGAGCGGCACCTATACCACCCGGCAGTGGGAACTCGGCTCGGCGGTGCGGCAGGTCGGCGATGGATTCTCGCCGGACGTCGGGTTCCTGGAGCGGCCGACCTTCACGTTCTACAGCTTCCGGATCCTCCGCCACCTCCGGACGCCGGGGATCCCGTGGTTCCGGGAAACCCGTCCCCACATCACGTTCCGGCAGTATGACGATCTCGACGGCCGGCCGCAGAGCCGCCTGATCCACATCGATTCGCACTTCCTGTTCGCCAACGGATCGTTCTTCGAGCTGCCGGGCTCGAACCTGACCCGCGAGGCCATCCGCGACACCTTCGAGATCGCCAAGGGCATCAAGATCCCGCCGGGGGTCTACGATCACTTCGAGTGGTCGACCGCCTACAACACCAACCTGAGCGCGCCGTACTCGGTGTCGGGCACCATCACGATCGGCGGGTTCTACACCGGGCGGCACCACGGTGGCACCCTGGCGTTCACGGCCCGGCCGAACGACCGGTTCAACGCCAGTCTCCGTCTCAACCACGACAACATCGATCTGGCGGAGGGGAGCTTCAATCGGACGCTGGTCGGGGTGCGGATGGCGTACGCCTTTACGCCCAAGATGTTCGTCCAGACGCTGACCCAGTACAACGACCAGACCGAGACCTTCTCGGCCAACGTCCGGTTCGGGTGGCTCGGGCCGGCGGGAACCGGCCTGTTCGTGGTCTACAACGAAGGACGCGCGACCGGGGAGGGGGGAGGCCTCGCCGACCGCGCGTTCCTGGTGAAGTTCACCCGCCAGCTGGAGCTGGCCCGGTAAGCTCCGCTATTTGTTGTCGGTCTTGACGTCGAGGTGGACCCCGGCGTCGCCGGCCAGGAGCCGGAGCAGGTTGGCTCCCCGCTTGTCCTTGGCGTTGATCGACACGCCCGCCTCGTCGGCCCGGAGGCGGAACAGTTCCCGCCCGTCCTCGCCGACGATCTCGATGACTGCCCGTCCGTCGCTCGCGTCGAGCTTGACCGTGCCCCGCTCCCGCTGGCCGTGGTTGGTCTGGACGTCGAAGTCCGCCACGCCGTGGACCGACTTGCCGTCGGTCGAATTGATGGAGGCCTTGAGGCCGCGGAGGTCGGACCGCTCGAGCTTCCGGATCTGGCGCTGCTCGACGTAGAGGGGTCGGGTGACGGCGTCCGGTTCGAAGCGGACCTCGCCGATCTGGACCAGGCCCTCGTCGTCGATTTCGGCGGGGGTGACGCAGCGGAAGGAGGCGTCCTTCCGATGAGCCAGTTCCTCGGTGGCCAGGGAACAATCGGCCAGATCGGCGGGGGCCCGACCCGACTCGAGGGCCACGGTCATGGCCACCGAATTGGCCGTCCATTCGCCCTCGTTGGAGACCTCGATCGTCCGGACCTGACCGACCCGTCGGCCGTCGAGGCGGAAGTTGAGGAGGGCGCCGGGCATCCGCTGGAGGGCTTCCTGGACCGGGGCGGAGGCCACCGTCTTGAGTTCGGCGACACCCTTCTTGGCCGCCGTGACGCCGGCCATCCCGACCCCGAAGATCGCGGCCGCGCCCAGACCGATTTTGGCCCAATAGGCATCCATCTTGGTTCCCCCTCCGGTTGTCTGCTGAGACTGCGTTCCAGATTGGATACGAGGGTGGCGGACGGGGGGTTTCGTTTTGAGACTTCGTTACTCCTGGCCGGGGGGGCGGAAGGCCAGGTCAAACGCCAGAAATAGCGTCTTGGCAAAGGGATAGAAGACCACGGGCGCGATCAGCATGAACGCCGCCCCGCCCCAGGTCAGGAGGGTCCAGGGCGGGTTAGGCCAGGTGGCGACGGCAACGGCCAGAAGGAGGGCGACCCCGATCAGCTCACTGGCGGCGATGTTGAACATGTAGGCCCCGACCACGTACCCCGACTCGTTCCGCTCGAGGTTGAGGTTGCATCCGGGGCAGTGGCTCCGCATCCGGACCCAGCGGCTGAACAGCCCTCCGGCCCCGCAGTTGGGGCAGCGAAGGCGGAGGGCGCGGCCGGCCAGGCGGAGGGCGTTCATCGCTTGCCGAAGCGGTAGCCGACGCCGGCGTGGAAGTGGAGCGCCGCGTTGGGGACGGAGGCGTGGCCGTCGACCACCGGCACCCGGACGTACGAGGCCGACCCGCGGGCGTCGAGGCTGGCAACCAGACCGCCGACGATCGGGAACTCCCGGGTGGCCATCGCGATGACCGTCCCGCCGCTCAGCAGGTAGCCGTCCCAACCACGGTCGTGGTCGAGCTTCTTGCCTCGAACGGTGTTGATCGGGAAGGCCACGACCGGGCCGGCGCCGAGGCTGTAGGTGAGGTGGTTGTGTCGGAACGCCCGGCTCACGGTAAAGATGTTGAAGCCGTTGGTGATCCGGAATTCCTGGACTTCGGGCGGGTTGTTCTTCAGGTAGATCTTGTGGTGGGTGTGGTCGAAGCGCCAGCCGCGGTTGCCGCGCCACACCCCGATCCGCCAGGCGTAGTAGCGGGTGGCGCGGCCCGGCTTGGTGGCCCACCGGGCGGTGAAGTCGATGTCGGGCTGGCCGTCCTGGCTGATCGAAACCGGGGACGGCGCGCTCAGGGCCGAACCCAGGAAGAACTGCGCCTCGACGGACGTCTGGGCTGCCGCGGCAGTCGCGCTGCCAGCCGCCGTTACGAGGGCGATGAGAGCGAGTCGGTGCATGCCGAATGATAATCCGCCGTTGCCTGGCTCGGGGCCGGTCCGTAAGTTTTGTTCATGCGCCTGGGCCTTTTGATCGTCGCCGCGGCGGTGTGCGGGTGCGGAACCGCCGACACTCCGGCCGCGCTGCCACCGCAGGCGCCAGCCGCACCCACGGCGTTCCGGGTCCCCGCCGACAGCGAGATTCCCGACGATCAGGTCGGCGCCTCGATTCGGCGCGGCCGCGCCATCCTCGCCGCCACCCGCGACAGCCTGCCCGATCACGTCGGCAACTCGCTCCGCTGCACCAGCTGCCATCTCAAGGACGGGACCCAGGCCAACGCGGCCCCGTGGGTCGGGGTGTACAGCCGGTTTCCCCAGTACCGATCGCGCAACGCCAAGGTCAATCTGATCGAGGATCGGATCAACGACTGTTTTCGGCGGAGCCTCGACGGGAAGCCGCTGGCCCGGGACAG
>JAEUJH010000448.1 GCA_016794825.1 Gemmatimonadota bacterium | reverse complement strand
GGAACCATCGATCTGCTGGTGACCTCGAGCTGGAGCAACATCCGCGGATTCCGCTCGGGCCGGATGTTCGTCATCTCGGGCAAGGTGCCCTGACCGTCACTCGTGCGCGATGGCCTCGATCGGCGCGAGTTCCGCGGCGCGCCGGGCGGGGTAGGTCCCGAAGACCAATCCGACCACGGACGACGAGACGATTGCCAGCACCACCGTGCCGAGCGAGAGCACCGGAGTCACGCCGACGCCCGCCATCCGGCTGATGACCGCGGTCACCAGAGCCGCCAGGATGAGGCCGAGTACCAGGCCGATCCCGGTTCCCGCCACGGCGATCGCCACCGACTCGGCCAGAAACTGGGTCCGGATGTCGCCCCGGCGGGCGCCGACCGCTTTGCGGATTCCGATTTCCCGGGTCCGCTCGGTCACCGAGGCGAGCAGCACGTTCATGATGCCGATCCCGCCGACCAGAAGCGAGATCCCCACCAGCGAGCCGATGAACAGCTTCGTGAGCAGGATCGCCTGCTCCATTTCGGCCAGCATCTCGAGCCCCACGGTCACCCGCACCCGTTCCCGCCAGCGCACGTACCGGCTGGCCAGCCAGTCGATCGTCGCGTCCCGAAGCGGCAGCACCGCCTCGACCGTGGGCGCCTTGAGCTGCAACGTCGGCGTAAAGCGACCGCCGGGCGGGGGATCGAGCAGCGCCCCCGCCGCCCGGATCGGCGCGATCAGTAGGAAGGAGGGATCGTCCAGTTCCTCGAACGGGTCGCGCACCAGGACCCCGATGACCCGGCGGACTCGCTGCCGGACCTGGATCTGTTCCCCCACCAGGCTGAACGGATCGCGACCCGCCGCCAGTTCCCGGGCCAGGGCATGGTTGAGGATCACCACCGGCGCGTTCCGGGCGGCCTCGATCGGACTGAAGAACCGGCCGGCGCCGATGTCCAGCTTGGCGAACTCCGGCATCTGGGCCGTGCCGAGCGAGACCGACACGTCGTATTCCACCCCGCGATACCGGGCCATGGCCCGGCCGCCAAGCGACATCGTGACCGCCGCGGCCGAAGGAATGGCCTTCTCGAGGCGCTCCGCATCGGCCGGGGTGAACACCGGATAGTCGGTGATCGGCACGAACCGGCCGTTCTGGTAGGACATCGTCCGCGATCCCACCGTGACGACCTGGACCGAGGTTTCCTGTTCGATCTGACCCCGCGCGAACCCCATCATCCCGTCGCTCACGGCCATCGTGGCCACCAGGGAGGCCGAGCCGATGATGATGCCCGCCACTGACAGCGCCGTCCGCAGTGGGTGGATCCGAAGCGCGTCCACGCCAACCATGACGTTGGCGGCCAGCGCGACCCGATTGTTCATCGAAATTCCTTCGATCCGGGAGAGGCTTTGGCAGTACGGGGCCGGAGCCGAGCCTGTTTCGACCGGGGAGGCCTAACGCACCACCAGGATGCCGACCGAGCCACCGAATTCGTTCCGTTCCACTCGAGTCCCCGCCGGCGCCACCCAGGCCCCTCCGTCTACCCGGACGTTGAGCCGGTGGAGCCCCACCGGGAGCGACATGGCCGCCTCCCAGACACCGGGGCCTACCCGGACCAGTGGCACCACCGACCAATCGGTGAAGTCGCCCATCAGGTCGACGGTCCGGGCCTGCGGCGCCAGGATCCGAAGCCGGCTCTGCGCTCCCTCTCCCACGACCTCGAGCCGCGGACCGGCCGCCTCGAGCGACGACGCCACCCGACGGGCAATGCCCGGCGACACCAGTGGAGTGGCCGAGCTACCCGAGCCCAGCGTCACGACCCGAAGCCCGATGTTCAGGTACTTGGCCGCCAGCACTCGGCGAGCCGGATCGGAGGGATAGCTCCCACCCCCGACCGAGAGCGACAGCCGATCGGTCAGACCAAATCGTGCGGTGAGGTCGCCATAGCCACCGGCCAGGGCGTCGCCGACCTCGCCCCGGCTCCGGGTCCAGGGGCGGGCGCCGAGTCGGGCTTCGACCTCGACCGACGACCCGGTCCAACGAACCGCGCCACCGACGTCGAGGTAACGGTCTGCGCCAAGACGAGTGGCCGTGACCGAACCCACCAGCGCCACCCGTCGGCGGACCCGCCATCCCGCCGCCGAGATCTCGAGCGGCGCGCCGGTGGCCGAGCCGAACCGGGTTCCGGTGTTCACGCCGAACCAGCCACCGGCCTCCTTGCCGATCAGGTGGAACCGAGCCCCGCCAAGCGCGTGACCGGAACTTGGTTCATTGGCGTACTTGGCCGCCCCCGCCGAGCCCGAGAGTTCGACCCGCCACCAGTCGCGCGAGCCCACCAGCCAGCCGCCGGCCACGTTGCCCTGGAGCACGTCGTTGCCGGACTCGAACACGGTCCAGCTCCCCTGGCCCGCGATCGAGAAGCGCGGCGTGTCGAACCGGACCGCGGGCACGACCACCGCCGCGCCCGAGGTCAGGAACCCGTCGTATTGGATGATGGAAGCGCCCACGCCGAGACTGCCCGCCGGCTGAGCCGCCAGCGGGAGACCCGTGAGGGAAAGGAGGGCGACGACCCGTGCCGCCGAACGGGGATCCATCAGTGCATGATAACCCCGCCCGGACGACCCCGACCGCGGCTATGACTGCGGCGCCACCGTGAACGACTCGGAGTAGGCCGCCCGTCCGTCAATCGATTCGATGACGACGCGATAGCGGCCTGGTCCGAGCGCCCGTTGATCCTCGACGTCCGCCACCTGGCCGGCTCGAAGCGTGGTCCGGTCGGGGGGCGCGCACGACCGGAAGTCTTCGATTCGCGTCCAGGTGCCGTTCTGGTCCATCTCGAGCTCGATCGGCGTGCATCGGACCCGAAGCGTCAGGTCTTCGGTCGTCAGGTTACGAAGCGTGGCCGATATGACCACGACCCCTGCGGTCGCGTGTGGCACCGCCTCGATGGTGACGGCAACCGGCAACGTCCCCTGCGATTCGAGCGATGTCGCGCAGCCGGCTCCGGCCCCGACCGCAGCGGCCACCACCGCCCAACTCCACGCCAACGATCTGGTCATGGCTTCTGCCGCTTTCGTCCCGAGCCGGTGGTCGTCCCACCGTCGGCGGGACTTGCCGTGAGTTCGCCCAGACCCCGGAGGCGGACGCCCAGAGCCGCCGCCGGCGAGGCCCCCAGCGCGATGTCGCGCTGCACGTTGCGCCGGAACGAGACGTAATCCGCGTCGGCGGCGTTCGGCGCGATGGCCAGCACCGCGCCCACCGCGGTATCGGCCGGCACCCCGGCCGCCACCAGATCCGCCAGGACGGCCGCCGCCACCGTCAGCGGTTCCTCGGGTCGGAGCGATCGGAGTTGCGCCAGATCCTCGGCGGACGCGCCGGCCCGCAGCGCGCTCGCGCCGGCGATCAGCTCCGCTGGCGCCGCGGCGACGCCGAACGCCCCGCGGACCGTGGTCAGCTCGTCCCGCAACCGCGTCACCGCCGTCACGATCAAGTTCGGGGCGGCGCCCTTGGCCGCGCCCTCGAGCGCCCGATCGATCAACGGCTCGGTCGGCAACCCGGCCGCCCGGGCCGCCGCCACGAGCGCCTCCACCTGACCCCGCGCTGGCTCGGCCAGCCGGCCGGTCAGCCGCGACTCCTGCGCCGCGGCGGGCGTTGCCGCCATCAAGAGCAGGGCGGCGATCAGCAGAAACACCGCCATCCCGATCGACGCGAGGAAACCCACCCGCGCACTCGCCTGTTTCATGCGCCTCCGATCGTCACGACCGAACTCGGCTGCCCGAAGTCGTCCTCGAGCGCCGCCGCCTCCGGATCGCCCCGCCAGGTCGTGCCGTTGATCACGAACGCGTATCGGTA
>JAEUJH010000422.1 GCA_016794825.1 Gemmatimonadota bacterium | reverse complement strand
CACCGTGACACGCAACGTTGGTTCGATGGATCGGCTGATCCGACTGGTGATCGGGGTGCTCGTTCTGGGCCTCTACGGCGCGCTCGAGGCGCCCTGGCGCTACGTCACGCTGCTCGGCCTGATCCCGGTCGGCACCGCGCTGACCGGCAACTGTCCGATCTACACGCTGCTCGGAATCGATACCTGTTCCCGCCGGGGGTCGTAGCTGGACATCGAGCGGGGTCACGCGAAGGAGGGTCTCATGTCCATCTCATCGGTAATGGTATCGCTCGACGGGTCCCGCTTCGCGGAAGCCGCCTTGGCCATCGCGGCGCGACTGGCCCGAAGCGCAGGCGCTCGCCTCAAGATCGTCATGGCCCACGAACCGGTCATGGCGCTCGTTCCCGCGGCCGACATCCCGGTCACCACCGGTCCCGACGAAGTCGCCATGCGGGCGGAACAGCAGTCCTACCTCGCCGGCGTCGTCCACGACCTCGGGATGATCGGCAATCACCCGGCCGAGTTCGCCTTGGTCGAGGGCCTGGCCGGGCCGGCGCTGGTGGACCAGATCGAGCGCTCCGCGCCCGATCTGGTCGTGATGGCAACCCACGGCCGGGGTCCGCTGAGCCGGCTCTGGTTGGGCAGCGTCGCCGACCATGTCATCCGCCACGCCTCGGTGCCGCTTCTCCTGGTCCGCCCGAAGGACGGCGACCCGGTCCCGATGGCCGATCTCAAGCTCGCCACCGTGCTCGTCCCGCTCGACCGGTCGCCCGAGGCCGAGGCGATGCTCGGGCCGTTGACCGACCTCGCCCGGCTCACCCAGGCGCACATCACGCTGCTGCATGTGATCGAACCGGTGCTGGGCGTGTCCGGTGCCGTGCCGCCGTATCCCGTGGCGGTGCCGCAGGAGGCGCTCGAGACGCTGCGAGTCGAAGGCCAGAAGTATCTCGATCAGATGGCCGACAAGCTCCGGGCCGATGGTCTCCGGGTGGCCACCAAGGTCGTCGTCGGTCTCGGCATCGCGCCGACGATCCTGGCCCAGGCGGAGGAGGGGCACATCGACTTCGTCGCCATGAGCACCCACGGGGCCGGCGGCTTCCGTCGCCTGCTGCTCGGCAGCGTCGCCGACAAGGTGATCCGCGGGTCCGGCAAGCCGGTGCTGGTGTACCGGCCGCCCGCCGACCGGGCCTGAGTCAGTGGCAGGGGACAAACGAACGGGCGGGCTCCTCGGAGCCCGCCCGCTTCGTTTGGTGCCAACCGATCCCGGCTCAGCCGATCGCGCCGGCCGCGAACGCCCGGTTGATGTCGCTCCGCGAGATGACGCCGATGAGGCGACCGTTCTCCTCGACGAAGAGGCGATGGACGTCGCCATAGTCCATCTGGAGGGCGGCTTCCCGCAACTCGAGGTTGGGGCTCACCGCCAGGGCCTTCCGCGTCATGATGTCGCGGACGACCGCCTCGGCCCAGAGGCGCTCGCGCTCCGGCTCCGCCGCCATCTCCGCCTCGGCCGCGACGATGTCGGTCGTGGAGATGACGCCGAGGAGTCGTTGGTGAACGTCGACGACGGCCAGACCGGATACGTGGCTGTCGGCGAGCATCGCGATCGCCTGGGTAACGAGGGCGTCCGGCTCGATCGACACGACGTCGACCGTCATGAGATCCCGAACGGTCCGGGCCGGGGCGGGGGCCCGAGCGGCTTTCTTCTCTGGGGGGGGCGGCATAGGGCCTCCGTCGTTGGGGTCAGCGGTCGCGGAACCGAAGGGTGGCGGCCAGACCGTCCACCCGCGAGGCGACGGCGGGATCATCGATCACGACCACGTGAGCCCCCTGGCGGAGGGCGTCCTCGATCGCGTGGTCGACCAGGTGAGGAACCGGGATCGGCTCGCCGGCGCCACGACAGTCGGCCTTGGCCAGCACCAAGCGGGCGGTATCTCGACAGCGGAACCCGGCCCCCGCCATCCCATCGGGCACGGCGAGTTCGCGGACTTGCCCTCGGCTCAGGGCGTGAAGCGTCTCGCGGGCGCCGTTGACCGCCAAACCGACGGGGACGGCCTCCTCGATCCGATCGAGCAAGCCGGCTTCCTCGCGACGCTCGGTGGCCCATTCCAGCTCCCACACGGCGCGACCGACCTGAGCCGGCGTGACGGCCGTTGGGTTGAGCGCGCCGGTGCCCAGACAGACTCGGGCGACCCGAGGCGGGAGGAAGGCCAGCAGCGCGCCGGTGTGCATCGCGGGACCGAAGATCGCCACGCCCCGGTAGGGCCGGGCCAGCAGCAGACGCCCGATCTCGCGGGTGACGGCCGCATAATGCCGGTTCTTCTCTTCCTTGATCCGCTGGTGGTAGCGGAACTCGCCGGTGCCCGGCGCGTCGGCCCGGTCGCTGTGGAACTTGCCGCCCCGCCGGCTGAGCGGCACGAGGGCGTTGAGTTCCTGGGTCCGGGCGGGCGCGACGTGGAAGAACCGGGCGCGCGACCGGTCGATCACCACCCCGAGGTAGTGGCCGAGTGTTTCCCGGGCGTCCAGCAACTCCTGGAGCAGGGGCCGGGTATCGACCGCGATTCGGTTCCGATGGACTCGCGGCAGCGGCACCGCCTGGAAAAGCCGGAGTGGCTTCGAGGCGAACACGGCAACCCCCGCGGCGTCGGGGACGTTCTTCGGCTCGGCCAGCCACCGCACGATCCGTTCGACGTCGGCCGCAACCTGATCGCGCTCGGCCCGGGTCAGATCGAGGACGCCGACGACGTTCTCGAGATCCCGGACGCGGTTCAGCAGTTCCACCATGTACGCGCGCTTCCGCCGCGCGGCGACGTCGAGCTTGAGGTAGCAGGAAACGATCGTCGGCGTGGGCGCTTCGATCCGGCTCAGGCGCTGGATCAGTTCGTCATCGGCGGTGAGGGGCGGTGCCTTCGAGCGCATGGGGACCTCCGCGCATCAGGGTACGAGGGTACGCTACCGGGCCGGACCTGAAGCGACGGTGAAGCGGAGAGGAGTGCTCACTTGGCGAATCCGAGGATCAGTTCGGCCGCGATCAGGATGATCACGATCCACTCGAGGACCTCGAGCCGGCGGGCGGTGATCCGATCGCCGACTTTCTGGTAGATCCCGTCGAGCACGTCGAGTTTCCGGCTGATGGCCCGGTCCCAGGCCTCGAAGTGGAACCGACGGCTGACGGCCAGGTAGACCCGGCCGAAGAACTGGTCGCCGACCAGTTTCACGGCGCTCGACACCCGCTCGAACAGCGCCGCGGCGTCCATCTGCAGCTCCCCGATGTGTCGAAGGGCCGAGGCGGGTGGCCGCAGTGGATGCCGCCAGCGGCGCTCGGTCCGGGCCACCATGTCGTATCCCCGTTCGAGCGCCCGATCGAGCTCGCCGTCGAGGTGGCGGAGTTCGAGCAGCTGGAGGTTCGCGAACTCGAGCAGCAGTCGGGTGTCGTCGGGCTCCGGGTCGACGATGATGGCCGCGTTCCAGTCGATGATCGTCAGGTCGGTTCGGGCAAACGACAGGTGCTCGGCGACGGCGTCGTCGAGCTCCTCCGGCGCCAGCCTGCCGGCGCCACCCCGGAGCATTGCGGCGAACTCGCGGGTGTGGTCCCGCAACCAGGAGGTGCTGTCGCCGGGGAGGGTGGCCGGATCGATCGCGATGACCAGGTAGTCCTCGGAAATCGGTCCGCGCTTCGGCCGGCTCACCGCGGCGCCGAGGGTCGGGAGCAAGGCATCGATCCGCCGGCGGGCGTCCTGCTCGAACGCCACGTTGGCCTGGAGCGACTCCGAGAGCGTGGCCAGCGCCTCGGCCGTGCCTGCGAACGGGAGCTGGTATGCCACGGCCGCCGCGCCGAAGTCGAGCAGCACGATCTCGACCTTCGAAGCCACCAGCCCAGCAATGGCGGCTCCCGGTCCCGCGTCCACCCGGAGCGGGGGTGGGCGGTAGTCGAAGTACCGCGGCACCCGTCGACTGCTGCCGACCGTCTGGCGTGACGTCGCGGCGAGCACTCGATCGCACCGGTCGAGATCGATGGCGAGTCCGACCTCGAAGGCGTAGGTCAGGTGGCAGACGGCGCTGAGACGAGCGGTCATGGGGAGCCTCCGTCGAAACCGGGCTGGCCGAGTAGATCGCGACGGGCCGCGAGGCCGGGCCATCCTGCCAGGACCACACCGAGCGACGCCACCAGAATCGACCGAGCCCGCCGGAAGCGCGGTCCGGCCAGGGCTCGGCGAGCCCGCCAGCCGTCGCGAATGGCGCCCAGCGCGTCCTGGACCGCCCCGAGGAACTCCACTGTTTCGGCCCGCGGGCGGAGGCCTAGTCGAGCCCACCACTCCAGGCCGTAGCGAAGTCCGCGGGCCCTGACCCGGGCCGCGTGGAACGCCGCGCGATGGGCCGGGTCCTCCGAGTTCACCGCCGGCGACAGCTGCCACGCCGGTTCGGCCGCGAGCGCCTCGGCGGAGCGGGTCCACCAGCGGGCCGCGATCCGTTCGACCGCCGCTCGGTCGAGAGGTTGCCCCGCACCCGCGCGGCGCCCGGGTGCGGTCGGCGGTTCGACCGCCGCGAGAATCCGCCGGAGGGACGCGGCCCGGACGGCGGGCAGTGCCCGATCCCGAAGTCGGCGGCGTCGGCGACGAAGGCGCGCGAGCAGGTCGGCGAGCGCCTCGTCGGATTCGCCGCCCGGCCGAGCTCGCAGCGCCTTCAGCGCCTCCCGGAGGACGTCGAGATCGCGGAGCCGACCCAGACGCCGGCGAAGCAGTTTCCACCCGGCCCACGACGGGGGAGCGCCAACGCCAAGATCCTCGGTGGCGATCGTCACCCCGACCCGCAGCCGTCGGGTGGCGGTTCGCAGCCGATGGACGGGCTCGGGGTCCGGATCCCGGAGCACCCGCCGCCGTTCCCGTCGCCACTCGGCTGCGAGCTCGGCCAGGGCCGGACCGACCGGGACCGGGGTCATGCGCCTAACGGTCCGGCCGGGGCGTCACCCGCTGGCCGTCGCGAATCGGTTCGTCCGGATGGAGGATGACGCGATCACCCGGTTCCAGGCCGGTCCGGATCTCGACCACGTCCCCACCAATCATCCCGACGTCGACCGTTCGGCCCGCGGCCCGGCCGGAGGCCACGACGAACACACGCCAGACGCCCCGCTCCCGGAACAGCGCGCTGCGCGAGACCCGGACGGCGTCACCCACCCGGCCGACCGGGATGGTGACGTCGACCCGGAACCGGTCGCCGAGCCGGCCGGGTACGGTCACCAGATCGCCGGTTACCGGGACCCGTTGTTCTTCGACCCCGAGCGCCGAGGTCCGGGTGAACCCGGAAGGCGCCACCCGCCGGACCAGGGCCACGAGGGTGTCGGTGCCTCCCCAACCCGTGACGCGCATGGTGTCGCCCGGTTCCACCAGGACGGCGTCGGTGGACAGGAGGTCGATCCCGATTTCGAGGCGGGTCGGGTCGCCGATCTCGGCGACGGGGCTCCCGGCCGGGAGGACCCGCTCGTTGGTTTCGATGACCGACAGAACCCGGCCGGCCACCGGCGACCGGAGCAGCACTCGTCCGGAGCCGATCGACTGGACCGCGGCGCGCGCCTGCTCGGTGTCGTGATGGGCTGCTTCGGCGCGGGCCGCGGCCGCCTCGACGTCGCGCCGGCGGGCCGCTGTCTGGAGACCGGTGCGTTCCCAGGCCTCCTGGGCCACCACACCCTGGCGATGGAGCACCTCGACTCGGCGCTCCTCCCGTTCCGCCTGTTTCAGGGCGTCGGTTGCCTGGGCGGCCGTCGCTCGGGCGGTTCGTTCGGCGTCGATGGCGGCCTGATAATGTGCTTCCGCCTCCGAGCGGACCCGCGGGTCGAGGGGCGGGGCGCCCATCGTGGCGATGGCCGCCCCCTCGGCCACGGAGTCCCCCGCCTCGACCAGCGGCCGCTCCAGCCGTCCGGTGATCGGAGCCGCGACGACGTACCGCTGCCGCACCCGCGTGACGCCCTCTTCCGACACGGTGACTACCACCGGTCCCCGGGATACCTCGGCCAAGTCGACCGGGACCGGTGGGCTCCGCATCATCCAGCCGATCAGGAGGACGACCGCCGCGCCGATCAGGATCCAGCGCCACCAGCGATGTCGCGTCATGGTCTTACTCCCTCGCCTTCAGGACCGCCACCAGATCGAGACGGTTGGCTCGACGCCGAAGCGCCAGGCCGGTGAGCGATGCCGCCACCAGGATGACCGCGGCGGCGAACAGATACGTTTGCGGCGCGACCACGAGGGGCAGCCGGAACGACTCGGCCGCGAACCGGACCGTGATGGCCCAGCAGAACCCGTAGCCCAGCGCGGCCCCGATCGGGATTGCCGCCAGGGTCAGCACGGCCTGCTCCCCGAGCAGCATGGCCGCCACCTCCCCGCGGGTAAAGCCGAGGATCCGAAGGCTCGCGAGTTCGCGGGCTCGCTCGGACAGGGAGATCCGCCCGCTGTTGTACGTCACGGCCGCCGCGATCAGACACGCGAACGCGAGGATCGTCACCAGCGAGATCCGGAAGCTCTCGGCGATGGTGCGATCGAACGCCTCGAGCGTCGCCGATCGGATCCCGACGCCGGTGACAGCGGGAAACCGGCGGAGCGCCCGCTCTACCAGAACCAGGTCGGGATCGGCTACCGCGAGGTGCGCGCCGGTCACGAGATCACGATCGCCCAGGAACCGGGCGACCACGGCCGGCGCGGCGTAAGCGCCGTAGCCGATCAGCTCGTTGGCGACTCCCACCACCGTCATCGTTTCCGTCCGCCGCCGACCCTCGAGACCCTCAACTAGGACGCTCGAGCCCCGACCGATGCCCAGATCCCGGGCCAGCGCCGCGGTGAGCAGCAGCCCGCTCGGCGGCCCCGCCACCACCCGGGCCGGTGGCTCCACCACCCGGCGGAGAGCCGACCGCGGGTCGAGGGTGATCAACGCGACCTGCTCGGTCGCTGCGCCGGCCCGGAGGCGAACCGGCGTTGCCCGGCTCAACTCGACCGCCGCCACGCCCGGGAGTCGAGCCAGTTCCTGGCCGACCCGCGCCGGCACCGGATCGCGAAAGGCGACCCGGATGTCGCTCCGGTCGGCCTCGTGGAACGCGACCCGCTTGATGAGTTCGATGGCGTCGAACGAGTACCAGGAGACCTGGACGATGGCGAGTCCGAACGCGATGCCGAGCGTGGCGGCCAGCGCCTTGAACGGTCGCCGCACCAGATTGCGGACCACGATTCGCGCCGGAGACGACAGGCCGCGGAACCAGGCGGATCGCTCGATGGCCGTGGAGTGGAACGGCGGTGGGGCGGGTGGGCGCATGGCCTCCGCCGGCGGCAGGCGCAGGGCGGAACGGACCGACGCCATCCCGCCGAGCAACGAGGCGAACGCCGCGATCAGCAGGGTCGACCCCACCAGCCGGAAGTCGGGTCGGAAGACGGCGTTGGGGAACTGGTAGAACCGGGCGTACACCCCGGACAGCAGGTCGGCGAACCAGAGGCCGGTGACGGTTCCGAGGACGGTGCCCAGGGCCACGGTCACCAGCGTAAAGGCGGCGTAGTGGGCGACGACCCGGAACGCCGGGAAGCCGAACGCCTTGAGCAGCGCGATCTGTTCCCGCTCGGTGGCGATCAGGCGCGACGTCACCAGGTAGAGCATGAACGCGGTGACGCCGAGGAAGATCGCGGGGATCAGCACGCTGGTGACTTCGGTTTCGGCGATCTCGTCGGTCACGAACCGATGCGAGAGCTGGTCGTTCCGGCCGTACGCCCCGACGCCGCCCCACCGATCGAGGATCCGGTCGACCCGCTCGATGACCGTGCGCTCGTCCGCGTTCCGATCCAGCGCCAGGACCAGATCGTTGCAGGCACCGGTCAGGTCGAACGCGGCGGTCAGAACCCGGTCGGGAACCCAGATGACCCCGAACCGCCGGGCGTCGGGAAGGAAATCGGCCCCACCGCCCCGGATCTCGTAGACGTACTCGGGCGACTGACCGACGGCCGCCACCCGCAGGGGCTCTCGCTTGCCGTTGATGACGGCCAGGATGGTGTCACCGACCCCGAGTCGATGGGCCCCGGCAAACGCGGCGCTGATGACGACCTGGGCCTCGCGGCTGGCGTCGGGGTACGAGCCGGTGATCAGGTGAATCCGATTGAGACCGTCGCCGGCTCGATCGGGGATCGAGACCAGGCGGCCGGTCACGACGTCCCGGGCGCCGGGCACGTCCACCACGACCTCGGCCACGATCCGGGGCTCGACGGCCGCGACGCCCGGGATCGCGGCCAGTTCCG
>JAEUJH010000417.1 GCA_016794825.1 Gemmatimonadota bacterium | reverse complement strand
GCGACCCCGAATCCGCGGACTCGAACGGCCCCTGCTGGCCGCCGTCCTCCGGGTCGAGCGGGTGGATCTCGACGTGGGTCGGTTTGCCTCGACCGGCTCGAGTCGGGGTGACGAGACCAAGGCCGTCACGGCGGGACTGAGTTTCCGCCCCACGGCGGCGACGGTGTTTCGCGCCGGGTACCGCTGGGAGTCGTTCCGCGACCTCCTCGGCAATCCGCCGGCTCGCACCGCCGGATTCCAGATCGGCTTTGCCACCTACTTCTAGAGGCGGGGATGACCGACGACTGGTATCGCGTGGTGGCCGGCGGCGTGCTGATCGCCACGACCGGGATCTCGATCGGCTATCGCGCCCGGGCGGAACTTCGCGGCGGGGCCGCGCCGGACCAGTCGCGCGGCGATCTCTCGCGGCCCGCCCGGTTCGTCGCGGGCGCCACGATCTGGGGCGCCATGCTCCTTCCACTGCTCGCTCCGGGGCTCACCGACTGGGCCCGGATCCCGCTGCCTGCCGCGGTCCGGGTGGTCGGCGTGGCGCTCGGACTCCTCGGGGTGCCGGCCATGTGGTGGACCATGCGGAGCCTCGGCACCAACGTGAGCCACACCACCGGAACGCGCGCCGGTGCCAGTCTGGTGACCCACGGACCGTATCGGTGGGTCCGGCATCCGCTTTACACCACCGGGTTGAACCTCTTCCTCGCCTCGGCCCTGATGCTCGAGAGCGGGATCCAGCTCGCCGTGTTTCTCGTGGCGGCCCTCTGGATCCCGTCGCGGGCCGCGCGCGAGGAGGAATATCTGCTCGCGTCGTACGGCGAGCGGTACCAGGACTATCAGCGGCGGAGCGGACGGTTCCTGCCCAGGATCATCAGGAGGTAGTCGATGGGAGTCGAACTCGAGTTGGCGGTGCTGCTGGGCTTCGCGATTCTCGGTCCCGCGATCTTCGCGGTGTTCGAGATCGAAACCCCATGGTGGCGGAAGGTGCTCAAGTGGTCGATCGTCTGCGCGGTGACCCTGGGACTCTACCGGGTCGTCGGCCATTGGGCGGTCGCGTTTCCGCTCGGGGCGGGCCTAGCGGGTATCACCTTTCATTTCTGGTGGTGTCGAAAGCATGGGATCGATCCGCTCCGGGCCACCCCGCGCGATCGCTACTACCAACTGCGGGGGTGGGTCCGGCAATGATCGGGCGCCCCACGGCCGCTCTCGGCTGGGGTCGTTTCTGATGACGACGGAAGGCCTTCGGCTCGGGCTGCTCCTGGTCGGGGCGCTGCTCGGTGCGGCGGCACCCGTGGCGGCGCAACGGGTCGTCGTGACCGTCGCGGTCGAGGGCGGCGGCCGGCCCCTCCCTGCCGCGCGGGTGGCCGTCGATTCGATGGTCCGCTTTGCCGACTCGGCCGGCCGGGTCCGGTTCGAACGCGAGGCGGGCCGGTTCCTGATCCGGGTCTCCGCACTCGGCTGGGAGTCCGATTCGCTCGATCTCGTCGTGGCCGCCGACACCACCGTCCTCGTGACCCTCGAGCCGGCGCCCACGGAATTGGAGGAACTGATCGTCACCACCACCCGGTCGCCCCGACGGGTGGAGGACGAAGCCCTCCGGGTCGAGGTCCTCGATACCGAGGAAATCGAGGAAAAGCAGCTGATGACGCCCGGCGACATCGTCATGATGCTGAACGAGACCGGGGGAGTCCGGGTCCAGGTTTCGAATCCGTCGTTAGGCGGAGCCGGGATCCGGATTCGCGGGCTGGCGGGCCGCTACACCCAGGTCCTGGCCGATGGCTTGCCCCTGTTCGGCGAGCGGATCGGCGCCCTCGGTCCGCTCCAGATCCCGCCGCTCGACCTGGGCCAGGTCGAGATCGTGAAGGGCGTGGCCTCGGCGTGGTTCGGCGGGTCGGCGCTCGGTGGGGTGGTCAACCTGATCAGCCGTCCGCCCCAAACGGGCTCGAGCGTGCTCCTCAACGCCACCAGCCTCGGTGGCGGCGACGCCACCGCGTTCCTTACCGGCGGGCTCGGCCGGGGGTGGGGCCACACCGTCACCCTCGGGCTCCATGCCCAGCCCAAGACGGATCGCGACGACGACGGCTGGGCCGACCTGCCGAGCTACCAGCGGATCGTGGCGCGACCGCGGCTCTTCTGGCGCGACTCCACCGGGCAATCGCTGCTGCTGACCGTGGGCGCGACGGTCGAAACCCGAGCCGGCGGGACGCTGCCGGGTCGCCTCGCCCCAGACGGGACCGCGTACCCCGAGCGACTCGCCACCACCCGGGTCGACGGCGGGGTCGTCGGCCGGTGGCGGATCGCCGAGGGCTGGTGGCTGTTGTCGCGCGGGTCGGCGTCCACGCTGCGTCACCGTCACCGGTTCGGATCCGTCGGCGAACCCGATCGGCACAGCACCGGCTTCGGCGAGGTGGCGCTGAGCGGCCGCCGCGGCGAGGTCGATTTGGTGGTGGGCGGCGCGGTCACCGTCGACCGGTACCGCTCCGAGCGGTTTGCCGCGTTCGACTACCGCTTCGTGGTGCCCGCCGTGTTCGCCCAGGCCGAGCGGTCGTTCGGCCCCGCCACGGTGGCGGCGAGCGCCCGGGTCGACCGGCACGAGCGCTACGGGACGATGCTGAGTCCCCGGCTCTCGACCCTGCTCCGGGTCGGTGGCGGGTGGTCGCTCCGCGGGTCGGTAGGCGGCGGCTACGCGGGTCCTACCCCCTTCGTCGACGAAACCGAACGAAACGGGCTCTCCCGGCTCGAACCCCTCGGCGCCCTCCGGGTCGAACGCGCCGTCAGTGCCTCGCTCGACGGCCACGGCACCATCGGGCCGGTCGAGGTCAACGCCAGCCTCTTCGCGGTCCGAGTCCGGGACCCGCTCCAGGCCCGCGAGGCGACGTTAGGCCGGTTCGCCCTGGTCAACGCGGCCGGGTCGAGCCGCTCGGCCGGCGCCGACGTGTCGCTGGTGGTCCGTCGGGGAGCGCTGGCGGTGATCGGGTCGTACGCGTTCGTCAGCACCAGCGAAGCGATGTCGGACGGGTCCGGTCGCCGTGAAATCCCCCTCACGCCGCGGCACACCGCCGGCCTGGTGGCGGTCGGCGAGGGCGAGTGGGGTCGCCTCGGGGTCGAGTTCTATTTCACGGGGGCGCAGGGGCTCGAACGGCATCCCACCCGGCAGCGGGGCGAGCCCTACCTGGTCGTCGGCGTCCTGGGCGAGCGGCGGTTCGGGGCGCTCTCGGCGTTCGTCAATCTCGAGAACCTGACCGACGTGCGGCAGACCAGGT
>JAEUJH010000400.1 GCA_016794825.1 Gemmatimonadota bacterium | reverse complement strand
TTCCTGGTCGAGATCCACAAGAAGTACGCGATCAGCGTGGCCTGCTTCACGTTCGTCCTGATCGGCGTGGCGCTGGCGCTCCGGTTCCCCCGGGGCGGCATGGGACTGGTCATCGGCGGGGGACTGTCGATCTTTGCCGTCTTCTACGTCGGGCTGGTGGGCGGCGAGGCGCTGGCCGACCGGGGGTTCGTTTCGCCCGCGGTGGCGATGTGGAGCCCCAACGTGATGGTGTTCATCATCGGGGTGCTCGGCCTCCTCCGGGTCCGCCGGGAATTCGGTTCGACCCGGGGCGGCGACCTGACGGACCTGCTCGAGAGTCTGACCCGCCCGTTCCGTTTCCGCCGTCGGGAGGCCTGAAATGCCGATCGTCAGGACCCTGAGCCGCTACGTCCTCGGCCAGTGGCTCCGGATCTTCGTCCTGGCCACCGTCGGCTTGCCGGTGGTGTCGGTCATGGTCTACCTGACCGACCGCCTGAGCCGGCTCCTCGACCGCGATCTGACGGCGCTCACCATCGTGCAGGTGGGCCTCTACGCCATTCCCGGCAATACCGCCAACATGATCCCGGCGGCGGCGCTGTTCGCCACCGTGTTCACGGTCGGCCCGCTGGCGCGGAACTCGGAGATCACCGCCGCCAAGGCGGGCGGCGTGAGCTTCTATCGTCTGGTCTTTCCGATCCTGGTGGCCGCGACGCTGGCGAGCGTGCTGTGCTTCTGGGTCAGCGAAATCGCGCCGCAGACCACCGAACGGCAGCTCGAGCTGGAAAAGGAACGGTTCAGCCGCAATCAGGTCACCCGCTACGACTTTACTTACCTGGCCGACGACGGCTGGACCTACTCGATCCGATTCCTCGACACCAACACCGAGGTAATGCGAACCGTCCTGCTCGAGCACGCGGGGCGGAAGCCGGGATACCCCAACCTGTCGATCACGGCGGACAGCGCCAAATGGAACGACTCGACCGGCCGGTGGCGGCTCGAGAACGGCGCCACCCACATCCTGGTCGACACCCTGGCGCTGATGACCACCCGATTCGCGGCGCTCGAACTGCCGACCTTCAACGAGCAGCCACAATCGCTGCTGACCGAGCCGAAGCGGCCCGAGGAGATGACCTATCGGGAGCTGGAGACGTTCATCGCCACGCTCGATCGGTCGGGGAACGACACCCGGAAGCTCCGGGTGGATCTGGCCGTGAAGCTGGCGCTTCCGGCTGCCTGTCTGGTGATCGCGTTGTTCGGCGCCCCGCTGGCCATGAGCAACCCCCGCGCGGGCGCGGCCTGGGGCATCGCGATCAGCCTCGGCACCACGGTGCTCTATCTGCTGCTGATCAACCTCTCCAAGGCCGTCGGGGCGAGCGGGGTGATCGATCCGACGGTGTCCGCCTGGGTGCCCAACGGGATCTTCCTGGCGGTCGGGCTCTGGCTCTTCGGTCGGGTTCGAACCTAGCCGCGGCGACGGGGAGGAAAGAAGACGGGGGGAGCGGCTCGAGCCGCTCCCCCCGTTTCGTCTCCCTGAACGGGAGGACTAGAACACGTACTTGGCGCCCAGCTGCATCCGCCACCGCGAGCTGTTGACCAGCACCCGGCGCTGGAACGGCAGGGTGCTCGGCACGGTGTAGCGGCCCCGGTCGTCCGCCTGGGTGGCGGTGCCGCGGGTGTCGTAGCCCGAGAGGGTCAGCAGCGACACCTGCTCGAAGTTGGCGGTTTCGCGGTTGATGCCCCAGTCGGAATCGATCAGGTTGAGGAAGTTGAACACGTCCGCGCTGATCAG
>JAEUJH010000390.1 GCA_016794825.1 Gemmatimonadota bacterium | reverse complement strand
GGCGTGGCTCAGCGGGCTGACGGCGGTCCGCTGGCGGGCGCTGCCGGCCGCGGCCGGGGCGTGGGGCCTGGCGATCGGCCTCGCGTTCGTCGGCTACTACAATCCGGCGGAAACACCCTACCTGCGGCGCTTCTGGTCGGGGAACTTCCTCGACCCGCTCCAACCCGGGTTCCTCGACCGGGTGTTCGACGCGGCCACCGTCGCGGAGGCGATCGCGCTCCGACCGCCGATTCCCTTCCCTTCGCTGCTGGCGGTGGCGCTGGTGGTCCTGATCGGCCTGCCCTTCTGGCTGGCCCGTCCCCGGCGCCCGATGGCCGGGGCGCTCTACCTCCCGATCGTACTCGGCGGCATCGCGTCGATGCTCCACCGGTATCCGATCGCGCAGCGGACCGGCCTGTTCGCGCTCCCGGCCATCGCGGTGCTGGCGGGGGGCGCGGTGGCCCTGGTGACCGACCCGGCCCGACGACCGTGGCTCCGGGCGGCCGGGATCGCAGCCGGACTCGCGGCCGTGCTCGGATCCACCATGGCGCTGGTGCGGTGGTTCCGGGTGCTGCCGTCAGGAACCGGCCTCGGCGAAGTGGCGACCCGGCTTCGGACCGAGCCCTCCCGACCGGTGTACCTCGAGAGTCGCGGGGTCCCGGAGTTCCTGTTCTACACGACCGATTGGCGGAACCCCGACCGGGATCGGCTGATCCGGTTTGCCCGGATTGCCGACTCGATCGGCCCCAACTCGGGGAACAACCCGCCCCGACCCCACCCGGTGACGACCGAGGGCGATCACCTCCGATTCGACGACGGAGGGCGGACGTTGTTGCTCGGAATTCCCACGGGCATGGAAGTGATCGGTACCGGCGTGGTCCGGCCATCCGTTCCCGACACGGGGTGGGCCGAGAACGAGGCCCGTCGGATCGAGACCCTGGGCGACGCCCTCGTGGTCCTGGTTCGGAGCCGACGGGCGGCCAATCTTGCCTTGGTGGCCGCGTTGCGGTCGCGAGGCGCCTCGGTCGACACCGCCTACGCCGACCCCGCGGCCCAACTACTCACGCTGCACTGGCCCCACGCGGCACCAGTCGACGAGAGCCATCCCTAGGTTCGTTCGAACACCAGCCGGAAGTGGTCCATCAGTTCCCGCTCGAAGCAGATCGAGTTGGCGCTGATGCCCGACGCGAACGCCAGCCGAAAATCGCGACTGACCAGGTAGCGAGGGACCAGGGTTGCCTTGACCAGGGTCTTTCGAAGCGTGGGCCGCGCGAACCGTCGGCGCCACTGCCGGATCGTCTCGAGGTAGTCGAGCCGACCGCTCGATTTGGCGACGAGCCGGAAATGCGGTGCCGCGGCCCGCTCGACCTGCTCGGCGCCATACGGAAGCCAGGAACCCGGGAACTGCCGCGTCATCAGCCCGAGGACGAACTCGTCGGAATCGCGGGGCGCCTGGAGGTCGATCCGTTCGGCCGGAATCATGTTGCGACCGAACACCATGGTCTGAAGGAAGAACCGCCCGCCCACCGGGAGCAGGGACGCGATCCGGGCAAAGAGGTCCTGGTAGATCCGATCCTGTCGCCCAGCCTGATACTCTTCGAGGGAACAGAAGTGTTCGAAGGCGCCGAGGCTCGCGACCGCGTCGAAGGGTCCGAAAGTGTCGCGCTCGATGAGCCGGGCGTCCATGACCCGGACGTCGAGACCGTGGCGGCGGCACGCTTCGGCCTGAGCGGTCGAGAGCGTCACCCCGACCCCGGTCGCTCCGCGGCGCCGAATGTCGGCCAGGAGCGGGCCCCAGCCGCAGCCCAGGTCGAGGACCCGCCGACCGGGACCGATCCCAATCTGCTCAGCGACGTAGTCGTGCTTCCGCCGCTGCGCCTCCTCGAGGGTGAGCGAGAAGTCGCCGTCGTACTTGGCCCCGCTGAAATCAGCCGTCTCGCCCAGACTGAGCCGGAAGATCCGATCGATCAGCGAGTAGGTGAACTCGAGGTCGGCTTGAACCGCCATGGTCCCCCCAAGGCTCAGTTCCAGGTTATCACCTGAAACGAGATTTGGCGAGCGCGGGTTCCAGCCACGGCTCAGGGTCGCTTCCGGCGGACCTCCACGCGAAGCTCGACCCAGCCATCGACCTGATAATACTCCACCCGGATCTTCCGCTTGCCGGGGCGGACGTCGGCCCGATCGACGACTGATTCGTGCGCGGACCACCGGTCGATCACCAGCTGGTCATCGACCCAGACCCGGATGCCGTCGTCGCTGATCGCGATCACCTCGTACTCGGCGTTTTTCGGGAGTTCGACGGTTCCGTCGGCCATGACGACGAATCGCTGGTCGGGTACCGAGGGCACGCGGCTCTTCGACCAGACCCAGTCGATGATCGAATCGCGCCGAGTCACGACCGGCACTTTCGGGAGCGCCGCCCGCCATCCCTCGCCCGGCGCCCGTGGATCGGACAGACTGTCCCAGGCAAAGACCGAAATCCGCCAGTCGAGCGGGGCGGCAAAATGGCGGAGGCGAAAACGATACGGGTCGCCGGCCCGGCCGACGGCACCGTCGGGCGTGGTCACCGCCTCGCCTTGATGTTCGAACTCGAGATCGTAGTCGACCACCGGTCCGGGACCCGGCGTGACGATTACGGTGTCGCCCACCTTCCCGGCCGGCTTGCTCAGGGTGGCGCCCCGGGCCGACGTCAGGCGCCATTCGCCGCCCGGGCCGATCACCTGATACGCGATTGGCCCGCGCACCACGGCGGAATCGGCGAGCCGGGCGGGCCAGAGGCGCGGCGCTCCCCAGTCGTACGGTCCCCACTCGTCGATCCGGATCGACCCGCGCCCTCGCCGAGCCATCGGGAGCGCGAAGGGGTCCACACCACCGGGCATCGGCGCCGGGGCCACGGGGTCGCGCCGATTGGGTTGCCAGGGCGCGAGCGGCAGGGCCGCCATCCCGGTCCGGCGGGCGTCGCGCCGGAACCCGGTCGTGTCACCGCTGGTCCGGAACAGGGTGTCGACGCCGAAGTACTTGTTCCGGAGCAGCACGGTCCGCTGAGTGTTGTCGAGCGCCAGGGCCACCCGGGTCCCCAGGAAGCGGTTGTCGCTGATGGCGTAGCCCCGACTGCGGGTGTCGCGCTTCTTCGGGTAGCCCCACTCGGACGGCTCGATCCGGTTCCACCAGAGGCGGATCGCCGTCTGGTCGCCCTCGAAGTCGTTCCCGAGGATTCGATTGTCCTGCCCGTGCTCGATGGCGATACCGATGCCGTTGCCTTTGAACCGATTGCCTCGGATCTCGGATCCGTAGCTGTAGCCGCCCCAGAGACCGTGGCGGGCGCCTTCGATCAGGTTTCCGATGAACCGGTTCCGGCTGAAGGTGGCCTCCATCCCGTTGGTGACCGCAAAGCTGAAATCGTTGCCATAGAACAGATTGTCGTTGGCCCCGCCGGCTCCGCTGTCCATCGTCGACTGCCCGGCCCAGAGGAAGAGCCCGTCGCCGCCGTGGGTCATGGAGTTGTAGGCCACCACGTTGCGGGAACTCTGCTCGTACAGCAGGAGAGCGGCGGAGTCCTGCCCGCGATCGTAGGCGCCTTCGCTGTGGCCCCGGACGCAGTAGTCGACCCGGTTGTGCATGATCCGGTTGTCGCTGGCGCGGTAAAGGCCGATGCCGAGGCCGGAGAGGAACGAGAAATCGTTGTTCCAGACCACGAGCCGGTCGGATCGGACCAGGAGGAGGCCGTTCATCCCCTGGCGCGCGATGTTTCCCCGAACTTCCCCGCCCTTCACGTCGGCGAGGTAGATCCCCGCCCCGAACCGGAGCCACTCGTCGTTCTCGTTGTGGTGGAACGAGAGCCAGTCGACGAGGCTCTCGTGCCCGCGGCCGCTCCAGAGGCGGGGCTTCCAGTTGAAGCTGACGTCGTTGTCCGCCAGGCGCAGGTCGGTGACTCCGCGGGCCAGGATACCGATCCGATAGCCCCGCACGGTGGCCCGGCGGACGGCCACGTTCCGGCCCCCTTCGATCAGGATGCCGATGCCCCGCCGCTGGTCGGGTGCCTGATCGAACGGCGCGCCGACCAGCATCGAGCCGGCAAAGTCGACCTCGATCCCGTCACCCCGGATCCGAACCACGGGAGAGTCCGCGGCGGGGGCCGGGAGCCGGTACACCGAGGGCCGGATGACCACCGACCGGGTGATGACCATGCCCGGGACCAGGGCCACCGTATCCGCGACCGCGCCGAGCACCGCCAGGAGCGCCAGCACCATGGGCGTCCACTCCGCTAAATTGGGGACCGAAAGGAGTCAATCTATGGCAACCGCCGAAGGCCGCACCATCCCGTTCGTCGGCCCGGAACACATCGACGTGCAGGTCCTGGAGACGTTCGGGTACCAGGGGCCGGATCAGGAAATCGTGACCGAGACGAGCGAGTTCAGCGCGGTCTGTCCGTACAGCGGACTGCCCGACTTTGCCCGGCTGACCATCCGGTACGTGCCGACCGATCGGTGCGTCGAACTGAAAAGCCTGAAGTACTACGTCACCAGCTACCGGAACGTCGGGATCTTCCAGGAGCACGCCACGGCGCGTCTGGCCGAGGACCTGTTCAAGCTGCTGGCCCCGAAGGCGCTGTCGGTCCGAACCGTCTACAAC
>JAEUJH010000312.1 GCA_016794825.1 Gemmatimonadota bacterium | reverse complement strand
CCGCCAGTAGTTGACCGCGCGGATCAGGTCGTCGGGACGGAGGGGTTTGGGCAGGAGGTCGTTCATGCCGACCTCGACGCAATCGGTCCAGGACGACCGGCTGCCCTTGGCGGTAATGCCCAGGATCGGAACCTGGCGCATCGCGTCGGTTCGTCGAATTCGGCGGCTCGCCTCGTCGCCGTTCATTCCCGGCATTTCCCAGTCCATCAGGATCAGGTCGAAACCCTGGCGGGAGTGGAGGTCGCACGCTTCGGTCCCGTCGCTGGCCACGACGACCTCGCAGCCGATCTGCTCGAGGATCCGCCGGGCCACGATCTGGTTGACCCGGCCGTCGTCGACCACCAGGACCCGGAAGGCCAGGGAGCAGGTTTCGCCCGCGGGCTCGATCGGGAAGACCGGGAGTTCGAGGCCGACCAGTCGGCGGCCGGCTCGCCCCAGGACCCGGCCGCCCATCAGCCGGGCGAGGGCGTCGACCAGCGCCAGCCAGAGCCCCGCTCGGCCGAACTGTCGCGGCAGGGTCGGATCGCGAGATTCAGCGGCCTCCAGCGTCAGCGCCAGCGATTCGGGAGGCTGGCCGGAGTCCACGGTGATCTCGAACCCGAGATGGACGCCATCTTCGACGACCCGGGCGCCGACTTGGCAGCGGAACGCGTCGGGCGGGAGGTGCTCCAGCACGGCGGCCACGGTGCGCTGGAGTGCCTGGGCCAGGCGGACTTCGTCGGCCATGATCGTGGCCGGCACCGGACCGACCGAGATCCGGTCGGCGGGAATCGGGCTCAGTTCCTGGTCGGCAATCGCCTCCCGGACGGTCGCTAGAAGGCCGGCAACGTCCACGGGCACGGCCTCCAGGCGCATCCGCCCGCCCAGGATTTTGGCGAGGTCAGCAATGTCTCTCGAAAAGGTCACGCCGCCGCCGGTCCCCGTGGTAGCCGATCAGGTTATCGGACCAAATGGCCCCCCGCTTGAGAGGGGGGGCGGTGGCGTTCCGATTGCCCGGCTCAACGCCCAGGGATAGCATGCCGTCGAGCCGGCCCCGATCGAACCAGCGGCCGGCCACCATCGCCCCGGCCGTCGAGTCGATGAACTGCCGGGCGATCAACGCCGCATCCGACTCCGCCGCATCCGACTCCGCCGAGAGGTTGCCGTGGATCTTGACGGAGTGGAACCCCGCGGCGATGGGCGGTTCCGGAGCGGCTCCGCCCGGTCCATCGGCAAGACGGTAGTCCGTTCGAACGCCACGACGGGGGAGGAACCCGCAAGTTGAGAACCTGGTGGACGGCGTCGTTGGGCCTACGTCCAGGGTCGGCCCCGCGTTTCGGACGCCTGGCGCGGGGGGGGGGTGGTAAATGCAACGCATTCATGTACGTTGTACATGTCATTCATGGAGCCAGCGATGACCAATACCAAAGGGACCCGGCAGGTCCGAGAGCCGGTCCAAGTCTACCTCGATCCGCCGGACGTCGGACTCCTCGACGAGTTGGTCCGCGCCACGGGGCTTCCCAAGGCGGAATTGCTTCGGCGCGGCCTCCGCCGCCTTTCGGCGGACACCCTGGGCGACAAGGCGCCGGGCTGGTCGGTGGAGCGGCTCATCGGCGTGGTCGACGATCCCGATGCCCCGACCGACCTGGCCGCGGGGCACGATCAGTACCTG
>JAEUJH010000305.1 GCA_016794825.1 Gemmatimonadota bacterium | reverse complement strand
GTATCGGTCGACATGGTGCCTCGCAGGTTCGGCGACCTGCGCCGAGCCTAGCGAGGCGGGGCTGAAAGCGGGATGAACGGCGGTTGAAGGGGGTGAGAGGCAGCCTCACCCCCAGCGGAGGCCCTCCTTGGACAGCGGCAGCGACCGGACCCGGCGGCCGCTGGCCGCGAAGATGGCGTTGCAGAGGGCCGGCACGACCGGCGGAAGGGCGGGTTCGCCCATGCCGGTCGGGGGGTTGTCGGTGATCCGGAAATGGACTTCGACCGGAGGCGTCTGGGCCAGGCGGAGCAGGGGGAAGTCGTTGAAATTGCCCTGCACGGCCCGGCCCTTGTCGATCGTGATCTCCTGACCGAGCGCCTCGCTCAGGCCATCGAGGGCGGAACCCTGGACCTGATTGATGGCGCCGCTCGGGTTGATGATCTGGCTGCCGACATCGCCGGCCACCCAGATCTTGGTGACGCGGAAGGTGTCCCGTCCGGTCATCGCGACTTCCACGACCTCGGCGAAGTAGCCGCGGTGACTGAAGTGAAAGCCGACGCCCATCCCGGTGCCCTTGGCGAGCTTCCGGGTGCCCCACCCGGACTTCTCGGCCACCAGTTCGAGCACACCGCGCATCCGGGCGGCGTCGTAGCCGTTGCTGCCGTCGGCGTTGGCCACCATCCGCGGCTCGCCGAGGAGGTCGAGCCGGAACTGCACCGGGTCGCGCTTGGCGGCGTGGGCCAGTTCGTCGATGAACGAATGGAAGACGAAGGCGAGCGCGTTGCTGCCGGGGGCGCGGAGCGGACCGGTCGGCACGCCGAGCGGAATCAGCGAGGTGGCGAGCTGGAAGTTGGGCACGAACCGGGCCGGAAACTCGGTCGGCGCCATGGTGGCGCTGGGGGCCAGTCGGTCGCCCTCGCCGAAGGTCACGAAGTGGTTCTTCCAGGCCACCACCTTGCCGGCCCGGTCGACGCCGGCCTTGAGGAAGTGGAAGCCCGCCGGCCGATAGAAATCGTGCCGGGTGTCGTCTTCACGGGTCCAGACCAGCTTGATCGGGACGCCGGCCTGCTTGGCGATCCACGCGGCCTCGACCATGTAGTCGTTCATGAGCCGGCGGCCGAACCCGCCACCGCCGCGGACCATGTGGATCGTGATGTCGGTCTTCGGAATGCCCAGCGTGGTGGCGACCAGGTCGCGGCCGGGTTCCGGATTCTGGGTCGGCGCCCAGATCTCGAGCTTGCCGCCCGCAAAGTGGGCGGTGCAGTTCTGCGGCTCGAGCGGGGCGTGCGCCAGGAACGGGTAGAAATAGGACGCCTCGACCACCTGGGCCGCCTCGGCGAGCGCCGCGTCGACGTTGCCGTCGTTCTGGAGCACGCGGGCGGGCGTGCCCTTGGCCAGCTCGGCGGCCCGGGCGGCGAACCCGGCGCTGCTCTGGCTTGCCGTCGGACCTTCGTTCCACGTCACCTGGAGCTTGCGGCGGGCGCTCTCGGCGGCCCACCAGGTGTCGCCGACGATGGCCACGCCGCCGAGCAGGCCGGTGAGCACCGTGCCGCCGTCGACCACGAACGCGTCGCGGACACCCGGCAGCGACTTGATCTGATCGAGGTTGGCGGTGGCCACCTTGCCCCCGAACACCGGGCACTTGGCGAAGACGGCGTACTTCATGCCCGGCACCTTGACGTCGATCCCGAACAGCGGCTTGCCGGTGACGATCTTCCGGTTGTCGACGCCGGGCCGCGAGGTGCCGATCAGCGTAAAGGACTTCGGGTCCTTGAGCTTGACGGTCTTGAGGTCGGGGGCCGGCAGGGTCGCGGCCTTGGCGGCGAGTTCGCCGTAGCTGGCCGATCGACCGGAGCCCGCGTGGGACACCCGGCCGGACTTGGTGGTCAGCTCCGTCTCGGCCACGCCCCACGTGGCGGCGGCGGCGGCCACCAGCATCTGGCGGGCGGCGGCGCCGATCCGGCGGTGCTCGTCGTAGTTCATGGGCGTGGCGGTGCTGCCGCCCGCGAACTGGCGCCCGAAGCGGGTCGGATCGGCATCGGCCTGTTCGATGGCGATGGCGGTCCAGTCGACGTCCAGCTCCTCGGCGATCAGCATCGGCAGCATGGTCCGGACGCCCTGGCCGACCTCGGGGTTCTTGGCCATGATCGTGATCGCGCCGTTGGCGTCGATCCGGATGAAGGCGTTAGGCCGGAACGGATCGGCGGCGCCGGAGCGCCGGGCGGCCAGGGGCTTGGCGTAGGTACCGAGCAGCAGCCCGCCCCCGGCGACGGCGGTGACTCGGAGAAACGTGCGGCGATCGACGGTCGTGGCGGTCATGGGCGCGTCCTCAGGCGTCGTCGGCGGGCTGGGTCGACCGGCTGGCGGAGCCGGACGTGGCGGGACCACCCTGGGCGATGGTGGCGGCCCGGTGAATGGCCTCCCGGATCCGCAGATAGGTGGCGCAACGGCAGAGGTTGCCGTTCATGGCCTGATCGATCTGGGCGTCGGTGGGCTTCGGCGTTCTGGCCAGGAGGGCCACCGCCGACATGATCTGACCCGCCTGGCAGTA
>JAEUJH010000302.1 GCA_016794825.1 Gemmatimonadota bacterium | reverse complement strand
TGGCTCTCGGCGGCAGCTCGCAGGGCGGACTCTACGAGGCGTTCCGGGCCACCAAGGCGGTGGCCGCCGCGGTCGGCGGCCGCCAGGCCGAGCTGTGGGGCGATCAGCAATGGCAGGTGCTCAAGGAAGTCATCGAACAACGCGATCCGAAGACCATCGCCATCAACGTGTCCCGGGTCTTTGCCTTTGCCGACGGGCTGTCCGCCGGCGAGCGCGACGGGATGACCGAGGCCCTCGGTCCCCAATGGGCCAGCCGGTTCAAGCCGGCCGAAGGCCTCGCGGTGGACTTCATCGCGACCCGGCTTCCCGAGGAGGAGGCCTTCTACGGCAAGCTGACCCGCCAGGTCTGGGATCTGATCGAAGAGATGTTTTCGGCGCGCACCATTACCCCAGGCGTGACCCGGACCAGTGATCTGGTCTGGTGGTGGCGCCAGCGGGTCAACGATCTGGGCCTCGATACCTGGTTCCAGCCCTCGATCAGCGTCCAGAGGAAGGGCGCTTCGGCCGAACAGCTCGGCGATGACCCGGTCATCCAGCGGGGCGACGTGCTCTGGTGCGACGTCGGGATCACCGCCTTGGGTCTCAGCACCGATACCCAGCACAACGCCTACGTCCTCCGCGAGGGCGAGGTCGACGCGCCCGACGGGCTCCGCAAGGCGCTCGCCGCGTCGAACCGTCTCCAGGACATCCTCTTCGAAGAGACCCGCCCGGGGCGAAGCGGCAACGAGATCCTGGCCTCGGTCCTGGCCACGATGCGCAAGGAAGGTCTCGACGGCACCATGTACAGCCATCCGATCGGCAAGCACGGCCACGGCTCGGGTCCCTTGATCGGACTCTGGGACTACCAGGACGGCGTCCCGGGGCGGGGCGATCATCGGGTGATTCCCAGCATGTGGTACTCGGCCGAGCTGCAGGTCACCTCCAAGGTGCCGGAGTGGGGCGGACAGTCGGTCCGGATCGCGCAGGAGGAGGACTTCATCATCGGGGCCGACGGCCGGCCGCGCTGGGCGCTGCAGCGGCAGTCCCGGTTCCACCTCGTCAAGTAAGGCGCTCGCCCCATGACGATCTGGACCGCGTCCGCCCTGGTGGTGGTCGGGCTGATCCTGCTGGCCGGAGGAGGCGATCTCCTCGTGCGCGGGGCGACGTCGATTGCCCGAATGGCGGGTTTGACGCCCGCGGTGATCGGCCTCACCGTGGTCGCGCTGGGCACCTCGCTGCCCGAACTGGTGGTCAGTGTCATCGCGTCGATCGACCGTCAGCCGGATCTGGCCGTCGGCAACGTGGTCGGGTCCAACCTCTTCAACATCACTTTCATCCTCGGCCTGGCCGCTCTGATCGCCCGGCTTCCGATTCGGGGCTCGGTGGTCAAGCTCGAGTGGCCCGTGATGTTCCTCGCCAGCGCCGTGTGCGTCGGATTCTCCCGCGATGGCGTCATCGACCGGATCGAGGCGGGCGTGTTTCTCGTCTCGCTGGTGGCGTTCATGGCGTACTCGGTCTACCTGGCCCGGCGTGAGGTCAGCGCCGCGGAGCAGGCCGACCTCGTCGCGGAGGTGCAGAGTCTCACGCTGCGACGGCCCGGGCGAGATCTGGCGCTCGCCATCGGGGCAACCGTGGGCGGCGTGGCGATCCTGGTCGTGGGCGGGAAGCTTCTGGTGGACGGAGCCGTCCGGCTGGCCCAAGTGGCGGGGTTGAGCGAACGGGTCATCGGCCTGACCATCGTCGCCGCCGGAACCAGTGCGCCGGAGGTAGCGACATCCGTCGTGGCGGCAGTCAAGAGGCAGTCGGACATCGCCGTCGCCAACCTGATCGGCTCCAACATCTTCAACATCCTCGGCATCCTGGGGACGGCCGGCCTGATCCTGCCGCTCCGCGTGGCGCCGGGAATGCTCAATCACGACATGGTGTGGATGGTCGGCACGGCGCTGCTGCTCTTCGTGCTGATGTGGTTCCGGAAGACGCTGTCGCGTCCCGACGGCGTGATCCTGCTCGGCGCCTACGCGATCTACTTGGTGGGCCTGCTCAAGGACGCCTGAGCGCGGGTCGGGCGGGGAGTTCCCGCCCGACCCGGCGCCTCACGGCTTGGCGACGTCCTTCACGTTGTCCTTCGGTTCCCGGTCGATGAGTTTGTTGTAGGGGTCGACGCCGGCCTTCTTGGGCTCCCGGTCGACGACCACCGTAAACGTCGTGTCCCCCCGGATCCAGTGCTTGCCGAGGTAGAGCGGTTTGCCGAGGTCGTTGCCCGGCTCCCGTTCGCCGAACACGCCGACGTCGACCAGATCCGCCATCGGGACCTCGGTCTGGTCGCCGAGGCTGTCGGCGCGGAACTTCCTCGACGCCGTTCGGATCGTGACCCGGTATTTGCCGTCCGCCTCGGCCGTGTAGCTGGCCGCGTCGGTTCGGTTGTCCCACAGGGTGATCGTCCGGAACAGGTCGTCGATTGCCGGGCGGAGCGAGTCCGGGGTGACCGCCTCGAGGTAACCGATGAACTCCCGGCTCGTCGGGTAGGGCGCCCCCCGCATGGCCTTGTCGGCCAGGAACGACGAGAGGGCCCGGTTCATGGCGTCTTCGCCGACCAGGTCGCGGAAGGCGTAGAGCGCCAGGGATCCCTTGTTGTAGTGGATGTATCCCTGATTCTCCACCAGCAGGAGCGGGAGTTCCTTCTTCCGCTCGGTCGCCCGCCCGGTCAGGTATCGGTCGAGTTCGTTGGCCAGGAACTTCTTCAGCTGGTCGCGGCCGAACCGCTGTTCCATGACCGTGAGGGCCGAGTAGTTGGCGAGGCCCTCGGAGAACCAGGTCGACCCCTGCATGTTGGCGCCCACGACCTGGTGACCCCACCACTGGTGGGCCACCTCGTGCGCGGTGACGTAGAAGGGCATGTCGAGGTCGTCGTCGTCCGACCCGGTCCGGAGGATGAACCCGATGCTCTCGGAGTACGGGACGGTGTTCGGGAACGCCTGGGCAAACCCGGCGTACCGGGGGAACTCGAGGATCCGGACCTGCCGGAACTGATAGGGGCTGAAGTTGGCGTTGAAGTAGTCGAGTGACGCCTTCATCGACGCCATCATCCGGTCGAGGTTGTACTCGTGGCCGGGGTGGTAATAGATCTCGAGCTTGACGCCGCGGTGTTCGTCGCGCTTGACCTCGTAGCGAGCCGACAGGAAGGCGTAGAAGTTCGCCATCGGCTTGTCCATCGCGTAGTCGAACACCCGCCGGCCGTTCTCCTGATACTCCCGCACCAGGTAGCCCGGCGCGATCGCGATCTGGTCCGGCGCCGTGCTGACGGTGGCCTTGAAGTCGATCCAGTCGGCGTAGTTGGTCAGGTAGCCGTTGGCCCGCGCCGATTCGTCATCGATCGAGGGCATTCGGGCCTTCGGAGCAAGCCCCTCCTTCTTGCGGTCGTCGTCGTCGCCAATTTCGCCGCCCGGCTGGTACCCGAGCATCGGGAAGTACTGCGAATTGACGAACGTCCCGTTGGCCACCGCCACCGTGCTCGGCCCGCCGTTCTCGAATCCGCGGGGCGCGTACCGGCCGCGGTAGCGGAGACGGATCGTGTCGCCGGCGGCGAGCGGGGTGGTGAACTGGTAGAGCCGGGTGCCGACCGCGCTGTCAGACACGAGGGTGGTGGTGGGACGATCCCACTCCAGCGTATCGATCCGCAGTTCCGGCTGGGCGATGGTGACCAGCACCGAATCGAGGGGCCGCGCCTGTTTGTTGACGAACGTGAACGTCCCGCTGGCCCAGAAGGAGCCTGCTTCGGGTTCGAGGTCGGCCCGAACGTCCGCCGCCACCAGCCGCGGCAGGTCCATCTTCTCGAGCGCCTTGTAGGTCTTTTCGTACCGAGCCTGCTGGACCCGGCGGGCCTTGGAGTTCTGGTAGGTGTTGAGGACGTTGGTGTTGTAGTAGACCGCGCCGCCGCCGCCGAGCGCCAGGACGGCGCCCGCCGCCGTGACGGCCACGGCCGGACCGCTCCAGCGGAGCGCGGCCGCCCGGCGCCGGAACTTCCAGCTCGCCTCGCTCCCCCGAACCCAGAACAGCAGCGCCAGGACGCCGAGGAGCGTCGCCACCCCGGTCCAGTAGGTGGCGGAAAGGGCCAGCTGGGGCACGAACGGGCCGAACCCGTTCATGTCGGAGTACCGGAACTGGGGCGTGTTGGCGTAGCCGAAGAGCTGGTGCTCCACGCCCAGGGAACTCATGGCCGCCCGGCCGATCCAGAAGAGGATCATCACCACGTGGCCGGCGTACTTCTGGTTGACGAGCACGTGGACCAGGAACGCCAGCACGGTGATCTGGATCAGCGAGGGCCAGGCCGTGCCGAAGAGATAACGGAAATAGAGACCCAGCTCGAAGTTCGTGTAGCCCTTGAACGCCTGGATGGCCACCCCGGCCGCGATCATGATCACGAGGAGGAACGCCTCGACCAGGACGAGCCCGCTCAGCTTGCCGAGCAGCCCGACGCTGGTCCGGGTCGGGAGCGAGTCGGTGATCTGGTCGAGCTTGAGCTGCCGCTCCCGCCAGACGGCTTCGCCGGCGTAGATGGTGATCAGGATGATGAAGAACAGCAGGAAGCCGTTCTCGAGCACCTCGACCATGGTGTACGTCACCGGCCAGGTCTTGACCCCGTAGAGATCGTCGACGAACGACGCCGACATCAGCATGTTGACGATGCCGACCGCGACGATGGCCAGGAACGGGACCTGACGGACGATGCTCCAGAACGAGAGCCGGGTGGCGCTGACCAGCTGGTGACGCCACGCCGCGCCGTCGAACCGCTGCGACACCGGCGCCAACGGCGTCGGCGCCACCGTCTCGGTCGACTCGGGCAGGGTCTTCTTGCGGCCGACGGCAATCGGCGCGCTCCGGAACCGGAACGCCAGGTAGGTGATCGTGACGACCACGACGGCCACCGCCAGCCAGAGCAATCGGTTTTCGAGGACGACGCCGGTCAGCGGAACGGTCAAGCTGTTCTTTTCGGCCACCGTCCAGTACCGCGTCATCAGATCGAACGCCTGGATCCCGAAGGGATCGAAGAGCGCGGCCAGCCGCTGGTTGCCGACGTCCGACAGCATCTGGCTCGTGACGGTCCACGCCACCAGCAGGACGATGCCCTGGGTGTAGATCGCGAACAGGCTCCGGGTCAGCGCGCCGACCGCGAAGAAGATCGCGCTCAGGAGGAAGACCGTGGGTACGATCAGGGTCATGAACTGGAGGCCGATGACGCCCAGATCCACCGGCCCCATCTTGGCCTGGTCGACCCACGGCATCAGCGGTCCGAGGACCATGCCGAGGGGAATGCCGAGATGGACGATGACCATCACGACGAAGGCCCCCGCGAACCGGCCGCCCAGATAGGCAAATCGGGTGATCGGGGTGGTGAAGAGCAACTCGTGGGTCTGGTACTGGTAGTCGCGGAGGACCGCGGTACCCACCAACCCGGTCAGGATGACCTGGCCCACCGCCACCAGGATCAGCATCGACTGGGCAATGACCCAGGGCGCGTTCCGTTTGACCTGGCCGGCGCCCCCGCCGATCTGGACCGCGTCGGAGGCCAGGAAGAAGAAGCCGAGGGCCAGGAAGATCGTGAAGTAGAACCAGGTGATCGGCCTGGTCAGGTGGTACCGGATTTCGAACCGGAAAACGGTGCCGAACATGTCAGGCCGCCTCGGCCTGGCCGGCCAGGCCGAGCTGATGGAAGTAGACGTCCTCGAGATCGGGCTCGATGGCCGTGAAGCCTTCGCCGGGGGCGGCGTCGGCAAAGACGTGGACCACCGGCACCCCGGCCAGGAGCTGCGACGAGATGACCTGGTGACTGGCCTTGACCGCCGGCAACTCGGCCTTGGTGACCTTCTTCCGCCAGAGCCGCCCGCGGAGCCGCTCGACGATCTCCTGCGGGTCGCCGGCCACGACCACGCGTCCCTTGTTGATGATGGCCATCGCGTTGCACAGCTCGCGGACGTCCTCGACGATGTGGGTCGAGAGGATGACGACGATGTCCTGTCCGATTTCGGCCAGCAGGTTGAGGAACCGGTGCCGCTCGGTCGGATCGAGGCCCGCCGTCGGTTCGTCGACGATCAGGAGCCGGGGCGAACCCGCGAGGGCGATGGCGATGCCGAGCCGCTGCTTCATCCCGCCGGAGAACGTCCCGACATGCTTCTTCCGGGCTTCGTAGAGGTTGGTCTGCTGGAGGAGCGAGGCCACCAGCGCCTTCCGCTGCCCCGCGTCGATCACGCCCTTCATCGTGGCGAAATGGTCGAGCGTGTGCTCGGCCGACAGGTTCGGATAGAGCCCGAACTCCTGGGGCAGGTAGCCAAGGACCTTGCGGAGTTCGTCGGGCTGGGTCAGAACGTCGATCGACCCGAACTGGATGGTTCCGCTGTCAGGGAGTTGGAGGGTGGCGATCGTGCGCATCAGGCTCGACTTGCCGGCGCCGTTCGGCCCGAGGAGGCCGAACATCCCGGTGCCGATGGAAAGGCTGACGCCAGCGAGGGCGCGGACGCCGTTGGGGTAGGTCTTGGACAGATTGTCGATCCGAAGCGACACGGGGGTCTCGCGGTAGGGGTTTGAAGACGAGCTCAAGGTTCTGGAAGTTGATGCCGATACTTGCTATGCGAAAGGCCACAATCAGGCCTGGAGTACGGGAGAATGATCAGACCGGTTTCGGGATCGCGCCCAGTCGATGTCCTCCGCCAGAGTTCGGACCAGATCCGACGGGCGGCGGCATTGCTCGCGGAGATTACCGACGAGACCGCCGACACCCCGGCGACCCGGTACGCGGCGCTGTTCCCGGGCCAGGTCGGGCCGGAGGCCGAGGAGCTCGAATCGGCCCGGGAAGCCACCATCCTCCAGGCCCAGCGGTCGTTCGCGGCGGCCCTCAAGCTCGCCCAGGTGAGCGACCGGCCGTCCCCCTAGCCCCCTCCCGCGCCAAAACTGCCCTCTTCCAAGACCCTCGGCTCTACCTTATCCTAGGGACCTGTTTTCGTCATTCGAGGGCGTTGTGTCGAACGAACCGGAGTACCTCCAGCGACTGCGGAAGAGCCAGGAGGACCGCCAGAAGCCGGCGGGCCCCCGCCCGGCGTCCGCGCCGGTCGCCCAGACAGTCCAGGAGCAGGAAGCCATCCGTTGGGCCAAGGAACTGGCCAAGGGAACGGAGTTGCGGTCGGTCCGGAGCCTGACCGGGGCGCGGTTTGCCGCCCTGATGAGAATCCAGGGGGCCAGTGGGGTCAAGTTCTTGTCCCTTGAGGGTTTCGCCACCCGGGAGGCGCTGGTCGATCGGGTCAAGCCGGGGGCGTCGGTGGGCGAAGAGGTCCTGGGCGCCTACGAGGTCAAGGGTGGGCGGCCGGTGACCGTGGCCACGGATGAGGCGGGGCAGATCGTCCTCAAGATCGGCGCCCCCCGTCCGGGGGCCAACCCGGTCAGCCCGGAGAAGATGATCCGTCGGGCCGAGGCCGCCGCCGCTGAGCGGGCCAAGACCCGGCCCAAGAACGACGACCGGGGCGGCCGCCGAGGCTGAGCCCCGGCTGGCCGGGACCGAATGACCTGAACGGGGAGCCCAGCCGGCTCCCCGTTTCGTTGCCGGTCCGTTGCTTCTGTCGGCCGCCCCGATCCGATAGAATCATCCCACGCCTCCCTGGAGCTGACCGTGACCCAACGACGGCTACCGCGCCGCGACTTTCTCGGAGCCGTGGCGCTCGCGGCCCTGCCGGCCGCCTTCCGCGATGATCCCTATCGGCTGCTGCCTCGAACCGGCTTGCCGAGCCCGGCCGTCAGGGTCCGAGGCCGGGTCGCCGCGCTGGGTCGGGGTCTGGCCCGGGTGGCGCTGAGCGACGGTCGCTCCGTCGTCACCACCGATCGGGACGGTCGGTTCGAGCTGGTGACCAACACCGCCCGCCGCTTCCTCTCGCTGTCGCTTCCGAGCGGCCATCGCATCCCGACCCATCCGGCCGGCACCGCCCGGTCCTACGTCCGCTTGGCCCCCAACCCCGCCGGCGAGATGGCCGTGGCCTTCGACCTCGAGCCAATTCCCGGCGGCGACGAACGGCATGCCTTCCTGACGCTGGCCGACATCCAGACCCAGGACGACGCCGACATGGAGCTGTTCCGGCGCGACACCGTGCCCGACGTCCACCGGACCATCCGGGCCCTGGGTGAGGTGCCGACGTTCGGGGTCGCCGCGGGCGACATCATGTGGGACCAACTTGGCCTCTACGACGACTACGAGGCGGCCGTCCGGGAACTCGGGATCCCGTTCGTGCAGGTGGTCGGGAATCACGACCTCGACATGGAGCAGCGGAGCGACGGCCGATCGACCACCACGTTCGAACGGCGGTTCGGGCCTCGGTACTGGTCGTTCAACCGCGGCCAGGTGCACTACGTGGTGCTCGACGACGTGCTGTGGTACGGCGACGGCTATCTCGGCTACGTCGACGACGACCAGCTCGCCTGGTTGGCCGAGGATCTGGCGCTGGTCGAGCGGGGCCGCCCCGTCGTGGTGTTCGCGCACATCCCGCTGCTCAGCAACCTGAGCCACCGGAATGGCCTGGCCCGGGCGCCGGTGGGCAACTACGTCACCAATCGCGAGGCCGTCTACTCCCTGCTCGCGCCGTACCGGACGACCATTCTGACCGGTCACATCCACGACAGCGACTGGTCCACCGCGGGGGGTGTCTTCGAGCGGAATCTCGGCGCGGTCTGCGGCGGCTGGTGGACCGGGCCGATCTGCTACGACGGGACCCCCAACGGTTACGCCGTGCACGAGGTGAACGGCGCCGAGCTGCGGTGGCGCTACCAGGCCACGGGGCAGGCGGCGGACCATCAGATCCGGGTCTATCCCCGAGGTGCCGATCCGAAGGCGCCCGACGAAATCGTGGCCAATGTCTGGGCGTTCGAACCCGGGTGGACCGTGGTCTGGTACGAGAACGGCGCTCGGCGCGGCGCCATGGCGCGGCGGGTGGGGCTCGATCCGCTGGCGGTCCAGACCCTTGCCGGCGCCGACCTGCCGGCGCGGCGGGGGTGGGTCGACCCGGTCCCGACCGGACATCTGTTCTACGCGCCGGTTGCCGCCGGGGCGCGTGACCTTCGGGTCGAAGCCACCGACCCGTTCGGCCGGACCTACTCGGCCACGCTTCGGCAAGCGGAGTGACCCGAGTCGCGATCGTCGGCGCGGGCGCGGCCGGGTTGATGGCCGCGATCCACGCCGCCCGGGCCGGTGCCAGCGTGACCGTGCTCGAACGAACCAAGGACGGCGGCCGCAAAATCCTGATCAGCGGGGGCGGCCGCTGCAACGTCCTCCCGTCGGTGCTCGACGAACGGCGCTTCGTCACCGATTCGTCGCGCCCGGTCATGGGGCGGCTGCTCCGCGCCTGGCCGCTCGAGGCGCAGCGCCGGTTCTTCGAATCCGACCTCGGGATCCCGCTGGCGCTCGAGCCCGATACCGGCAAGCTGTTTCCGGTATCCAACCGCGCCCGCGACGTCAGGGACCGGCTGGTGGCCGCCGCCCGGGAGGCCGGGGCGGAGATTCGGTTCGGCGCCACGCTCCGTCAGCTCGAGCCGCGGCGGGGCGGGGGCTGGTCGCTCGGGATCGAGGGCGGCTCGATCGGGGCGGATCGCGTCATCCTGGCCACCGGCGGCCTGAGCGTTCCCAACACCGGCAGCGACGGCATCGGCCTAACGCTGGCCGATCGCCTGGGTCACGCGCTGTCACCCACTTATCCCGCGCTCACGCCGCTCCTCGCGAACCCGGCGGTCCACGCGCCGCTGGCCGGCGTGTCGCTGTCGGTCGGGGCCCGGGGCCGGCGAGGCCGCGAGGCGGCGACATCGATCGGCGGATTCCTCTTTACCCATCGAGGCTACTCGGGGCCGTCGGTGCTCGACGTGTCGCACCTGGCCACTCGCTCCCGGCTGCTCGGCGAGCCGCGCGCCGAGATCCGGATTGCCTGGACCGGCGAACCGGCCGAGGCCTGGGAGGCCCGGCTCCGGGGTCAGTCGCGTCAAGCGGTGGCGACCGTCATCCGAGCGGCGGTGCCCAGCCGCCTGGCCGACCGGCTCCGCGAGGAAGCGGGCGTCCCCGCCGACCGGACGCTGGCCCAGCTGACGCGGACCGAGCGGACGCGACTGGTTGGTCTCCTGGCCGACTACCCGCTGCCGTGGACGGGCGACGAGGGGTATCAGAAGGCCGAGGTAACCGGTGGGGGCGTGGCGCTGGGGGAGATCGATCCGGGAACGCTGGAGAGCCGGCGGGCGCCGGGCCTCCACCTCTGCGGGGAGATCCTCGACGCCTTCGGTCCGATCGGTGGCTACAACTTCTGCTGGGCCTGGGCCACCGGCCGCCAGGCCGGGCTCGGCGCCGCGCGGAACCTCGGCGCGGCGCCGGAGCCCGCCTAACGAACCAGCGCGGCGCGGGCCTGGTCGATCAGGCCCGCGGCGGCGGCCAGCCGACCCGCGATCCGGCCGATCTCCCGGTCCGCTTCGTCCCAGAATCCCTGCTCGATGGCCTCCCGGGCCCCAGGCATCGTCTTGACGCCGTAGCCGGTGTAGAACCCCGGCGCGTAGATCAGGTGCCGATACCACGGCCGCCGCGGCAGTCCCTCGGGGCTGGTGAGCGCCCGTTCGACCCGGAGCAGCGTCTCGTTGGCGCCGGCCGCCACCCCGTCGAGCCGTGCCGCCGCGACGGCGGCATCGTACCGATCGGCCGCCGTCCGCAGGGCCACCATCGCGTTGTCGAGCGGGGCAAAGTTGAGGTGGGGCGGCAGCTCGAGCCGTTCCGGCGCGGTCCGGGGCGACCGCGGGTCGGTCACCGCGCGGAACACGCCCTCGTCGATCTGCCGGTTCCGCTCGACCGCCTCGTCGCGACGGGCGGCGAGCAGCGTCTTCAGTTCCTCGACGTAGCCACCGTAGGTGTCCGCCATTCCTCCAAACTGGTAGGGCAGGAGCGACGCGCCGGCCATCCGCATGACGGCGACGCCGACGGTCTGCGCCAGCGCCCGACCGTAGACGAAACTGGTGTCGTTGAAGCGGGTGAAGTGCTCGAAGTTGTCGTAGATGGAGTGGTAGATCCCGTCGCCGCTTTCGCCGCCAAAGCCGAGGTTGAGCGACGCGATCCCGGCGTGCTGGAGAAACGGCGTGAAGTCCGACCCGCTGCCGAGGGCCTCGATCCGGAGGTCGGCGCGGTTCCGCGCTTCCGCCCGGGCCCGGCCCGACCCGCGAGCGATCCCCGCCAGCTGGACCCGCTTCCAGACCGAGAGGCCGGTTTCCGGATCGGTCACTTCGCGGGCCACCTCGTTGATGAACCGTTCGAGCAGATGGGACCCGCCCATCCCGAGGAACCCGCGGCCGTTCGAGTCGGTGTTGAGGTACATGACCGCCTTGGCCACCAGCTCGTCGCGATGGGTCTCGACGTACTCGGTGCTGCCGAGGAGACCCTGCTCCTCACCGTCCCAGGCGGCGTAGACGATCGTCCGCCGGGGCTTCCAGCCTTCCTTGAGCAGGATCGAGAAGGCCCGCAGCTCCTCCATCTCGGCGATCAGGCCGGACAGCGGATCTTCGGCGCCGTTGACCCAGCCGTCCCGGTGGTTGCCGCGGAGGACCCACTCGTTGGCGGCGTCGGTGCCTGGAATGGTGACCATCACGTTGTAGAGCGGGACCCGCTTCCAGTCGAACGCCAGCTTGAGGCGGACCCGGGTGGCGCCGGGCCCGGTCTTGTAGGTGATCGGCAGCCCGCCGCGCCAACTCGGCGGAACGACCTCACCGTCGAGCGAGGAGAGCAGCGGGAGGGCGTCGCCGTAGGAGATCGGCAGCACCGGGATCTTGGTCAGGGTCGCGGTCTGGTCGAGCGGCAGCGCCTTGGTGCCGGGCACCGCGCCCACGCCGGGGGTTCCGGGGTCGCCCGGATACAGCGGCATGTCGGCCACGCTGCCCCGCTGGACCCCGTCGGCGGGCCGATACGGTCCCTTGGGATAGACGTCGCCCTGGCCGTAGCCGTCGTCGGCCGGATCGGAATAGATCAGGCAGCCGATGGCGCCGTGCTCGGCGGCCACTTTCGGCTTGATCCCGCGCCACGATCCGCCGTACTTGGCGATCACGATGGCGCCCTTGACCGAGATGCCGCGGCGCGCCAGTTCCTCATAGTCGGCCGGGACGCCGTAGTTGACGAAGACCAGCGGGCCGGTCACGTCGCCGTCGATCGAGTAGGCGTTGTAGGTCGGGAGCTGCTCGGCCGTCTGGGCGCTCGACTTGTCGCCCGGGACCACCGGCTCCCGGAGTTTGGCCACGAACCGGGTCGGCGCGACCATTTCCAGGACCCGTTCCTTCGGGGTCGGGAAGAGGACCTCGAAGGTCTCGATGCGGGCGTCGAGCCCCCAGCTCGAGAAGGTCCGGACCAGCCACTCCGCGTTGGCCTTGCCGTAGGGCGATCCGAGGTGCTGGGGCCGGGCGGCCAGGGTCCGGAGGTAGGACCGGAGGCTGTCGGGCGACGGGATGGACTTGAACCGGGCCTCCCAGGTCCGCTGGGCCCGGGCTCCCTCGGTCGAAAAGCCGCGGATCGGGGCCGGATCCTGGGTCGGAATGGCGACCAGGACGGCGGGAAGCAGCCACGTTAGGGGGGTCTTCATGATTCTCGGGGTTGGAGGGAGTCAGGCTTGCCGGTCGGCCTGATCGGGTGCAATTTGCATCGAACCTTCACGGGTCGCCAACAGCCCCGGAAATGGGTCCGAAATGGCGGCATCCCTTCGACATGAGCCAACTGTGACGACGACGGGCATCACCTTTCCGGCCCGCGACGCCGAGGCATTCGTCCGGGACGTCAAGCGGGAAGTGGACGAATACTTCACCTCGCGCGGGATCTCCTCGAAGGCCAACCTGGGCATGGTCCTCAAGACCGTGGCGCTGGTCCTCCTGACCTTCGGCAGCTACGCCACCATGCTGGTGCTGGATCCGACCTTCTGGCCGATGATCGGCCTGATGGTGCTGACCGGGATCGGCTTTGCCGGGATCGGCTTTGCCGTGACGCACGACGCGCTCCACGGCGCCTATTCCGACAACCCCAAGGTCAACGCCGCGATCGGCTGGCTGTTCGACCTCCTCGGCGCCAACGGCTACATGTGGAAGATCACCCACAACGTGATCCACCACACCTACACCAACATCGAAGGCGTCGACGAGGATCTGTCGGTCTCGCCGTTGCTCCGCCTGTCGCCGAGCGCGCCGCTCAAGGCCGTGCACAAGTTCCAGCCCTACTACGCCTTCTTTGCCTACGGGCTCTCGACCCTCTTCTGGGTCTTCGTCAAGGACTTCAAGTACTTCTTCCAGAAGAACCTGGGCCCCTACGAAAACAAGAAGCACCCGCCGCTCGAGTGGGTCAATCTGTTCCTCACCAAGGTGATTTACTACGGCTGGGCCATCGTCCTGCCGCTCGTGGTGCTCACCAACGTGACCTGGTGGCAGTTCGCGATCGGCTTCGTGGTGATGCACCTGGTGGCCGGGTTCATCCTCGGGGTCATCTTCCAGCTCGCCCACGTCGTCGAGGGCCCGGAGTATCCGGCGCCCGACGAGCAGGGGCGGATGGAGCACCAGTGGCTGCTCCACGAAATGGAGACCACCTCGAACTTTGCCCGGCACAACGCGCTGCTGACCTGGTACGTGGGCGGCCTCAACTTCCAGGTCGAGCACCACCTCTTCCCGAAGGTCTGCTCCTGTCACTACTCGGCCATCAGCCCGATCGTCGAGCGGGTGGCGCTCCGGCACGGGGTCCCCTACTTCCAGCAGCCGACGCTGATGGCGGCGGTGCGGTCCCATCACCGGATGCTCCAGAAGCACGGGCCCGAGGCGTGGGCCCGCCGGACTCATCAGCCGGTGGCGGCCACCGCCTGATCCGAACGGTTCCGACAACCGCCGCGGCCGGAAGCTGATTAGCTTTCGGCCGCGGTTCGTTTTCCGATCTCCACGCCAGACCCCAGGTCCAAGACGCCGATGTCGCTTCCTCCGGTGGCCCGATTCGAGACCAGCACCGGCGTGCGCATCTACCGGATTTCCTGCCAGGCGTTTCCCGGACTGGTGGCGCACTGCTACCTGCTGGTGGGGGCCGGGCCCGTGACCCTGGTCGACACCGGCAGTGGCTACGGCGACTCGACCCGCCACATCTTCGAGGGCTTCGAGGCCATCCGGCGGGACTTCGGCGAGTCCCTCGGCCTCCGCGACGTGGCGCGGGTCATCATCACCCACGGCCACATGGACCACTTCGGCGGCCTGGCGCAGGTCACCGGGCCGATCACCGCCGAGGTCGGGATCCACGAACTCGACAAGTGGGTCCTGGTGTCGTACGAGGAGCGGGTCCTGGTCGCCACCAAGGCCATGGGCTTCTACCTGGAACAGGCGGGGGTCGCGCCGGAGCGCCGGAGCCGGCTGCTCGAACTCTACGGCGAGGGCAAGCAGCACGTCCGGAGCGTCAAGGTCGACTTCACCCTGTTCGACGGCCAGGAACTCGACGGGATCCGGGTCATCCACACGCCGGGTCACTGCCCCGGCCAGGTCTGTCTTCTGATCGGCGACGTGCTCCTCAGTGCCGACCACGTCCTGCCCCGGACCACGCCCCACCAGAACCCCGAGAGCATCACCGCCTGGACCGGCCTGGGGCACTATCTCGAGGCGCTGGCCCGGATCGGCCGGGTGGACGGCGTCCGCCTGGCGTTAGGCGGCCACGAACAGCCGATCGAGAACTTCTACGACCGGCTCGAGGAGATCCGGACCGACCACGACCGGAAGCTCGACCGGATCGCCGGGCTGCTGGTGGAGCCGGGTGGCCTCACCATTCAGGAGCTGTCCGACCGGATGTACCGGGGGTTGACCGGGTGGAACGTGCTGCTGGCGCTGACCGAAATCGGCGCCCACGTCGAGTACCTCTACGAGCGCGGCGTCCTCCGGGTGGTCAACGTCGACGAACTGCGCGACCAGGTCAATCCGGCGCTCCGCTACCAGGTCCGGTAGCCCCGCCTCGAGCGCGGTTCGTCCGTCCGATGGTCCAGTTCACCCCCCGCCGGCCGCCGCTCGCTGCCGCCCACCTGACGGCTGGCCCGGTCTCGTCGTAGTCTTGTAGTCGATGGCCACCGACACCCGTCCGCTTTCGGTTCGCCCCCTCCTCATCGGGGCCACCGTCCTCGCGTTGCTGACGTCGGCCCAGCATTGGGCCGTCATGCAGATCGAGGCCAATCAGCCGAGTTGGCGCACCGTGCAGCACGCGCTCAGCAAGGAGGGGCCGGTCTGGTATCTCTGGGTCCTGGCCTCGCCGCTGGTGGCGTGGATGGTCCGCACCGTCCCGTTCCGCGCGGGCCGCCTCCATCGCTCCATCCCGCTCCACGTGCTCTTTGCCCTCGGCATGGTCCTGGTCCATCAGGCCGCCTTGCTGGCCACCTACCGGCTGGTCGGGTTTCCGTCCGGGACCCGGCCGTTCTTCGCCACCCTGGTGCAGGGTCTTCCGTTCCGAATGACGATCGGGCTGCTCGGCTACGCGGTGCTCTTCGGCGCCGTGCTCGCGGCCGACTACTACCAGCGGTTCCGGGAACGGGAGCTGGCGGCGGCGGCGCTGCGGGAACAGCTGGCCGAGGCCAAGCTCCAGGCCCTTCGGATGCAGCTCAACCCGCACTTCCTGTTCAACGCGATGAACACCATCGCGATGCTGGTCCGGAGCCAGTCCAACGCCGAAGCGGTCCGGATGCTGGCCGGGCTGAGCGGCATCCTCCGGCAGGTCCTGGTCGAGTCGCCGCCGCAGGAGAGTCGGCTGGCGGACGAACTCGCCTTCATCGGCAAGTACCTCGAGATCGAGAAGGCCCGCTTTCCCGACCGGCTCGTGGTCGAGTCGACGATCGACCCGGAAGTGGAGGAAGCGCTGGTGCCGACCTGGATCCTCCAGCCGCTGGTGGAGAACGCGGTGCGCCATGGCGTGGCCCGCCGGGCGGCCGCGGGCCGGATCGAGATCCGGGGCACTCGTCGGGGCGCGGATCTCGTGCTCGAGGTCCGCGACGACGGTCCGGGGCTGGCCGGCACCCCGGACGTGGTGACGCCGGCCTCGGGGATTCCGCTCTCGACCGGCGGGATCGGCATTGCCAACACCCGGAGCCGGCTGACCCAGCTCTACGGCGAGCGCGGGCGACTCGAGTTGCTGAGCCCGCCGGAGGGTGGCACCACGGCCCGGGTCACGATGCCTTTCCGCCTGGGCGCCCGGGCGGTCGAACTCGAGGCCGTCGGGGCCGGATGACCAAGCCACTCCGGGTTCTGGTGGTCGACGACGAGCCGGTGTCGCGGGCCGGCATCGTCGCCCTGCTGCGGGCGGATCCCGACCTGACGGTGATCGGTGAATGTGGGGACGGCGCCAGCGCGGTCGCCGCGATCCGTCGCGACGAGCCGGACCTCGTCCTGCTCGACATCCAGATGCCCGAAATGGACGGCTTCGACGTGGTCCGCGCCATCGGGGCCGACCGGATGCCGCCCGTGGTGTTCGTCACCGCCCACGATCGTTATGCGCTGGACGCCTTCCGGGTCCACGCCCTCGACTACCTGCTCAAGCCGTTCGACGACGAAGCGTTCGAGCGCGCCATCCGGCGGGCCAAGGAGCTGGTTCGTTCGGTCGACGCCGCCAGGGTCAACCGCCACCTGGCGGCGCTCCTCGCGGAGCGCGGCGACGCCGCGCCCGGGCCCGACGCCTGGCTCAGTCGGATCGTGGTCAAGAACCGCGGGGCCAGCACGTTCCTGGCGGTCGACGACATCGACTGGATCGAATCGGCCGACTACTGCGTCCGCCTCCACGCCAAGGGTCGGGTGCACGTCGTTCGGGAGACGATGCAGCGCCTGGAGGCCCGCCTCGATCCCCGCAAGTTCTTCCGGGCCCATCGGTCCGGGATCGTCAACCTCGACCGGATCCGGGAGGTGCAGCCGGCGTTCCACGGCGACCTCCTCCTGGTGCTGACCACCGGGGCCCAGGTCAAGCTGGCGCGGACCCGCCGGAGCGCGCTGGAGGAGGTCCTCGGCCAGTCGCTCTGAGTCGGAAGTCCAGTTGGCCGGTTCGGGGCCGCCATCCGCTGCAAAGTCACTGCCCGGTTCGGGCTCCGATGCCATCTTCGAGCTTCCCCCCGCCTCGAGGCGCCCGTGCTGGTCGTGTCCCTGTTCCTCTCGCTCCTCCAGTCCTCGCCCGCGCCGCGGCTCGTGTCGGTCGACCAGCTGGCCGCCCGAATCTCCGATCCGCGGCTCGTCATTCTCCAGGTCGGTGACAACGCCTCCCGCCCCGTCTACGACGCGGGCCACATTCCGGGGTCGCAGTTCCTCAATCCGTTCGCCGAGCTGGCCGCTCCCCGCAGCGATGCGCCCGGGGCGCTCTATCTCGAGCTGCCCCCGGTCGCGCGCCTCGATTCGGTGCTCGAGGCCAAGGGGATCTCGAACGATTCCTGGATCGTGCTGGTGGTGGCCTCGGAGTACTTCTCGCCGACCGCGCGGGCGGCCCTCACGCTCGCGTATGCCGGGCTGGAGGCCAACGTGTCGGTGCTCGACGGCGGGCTCGAGGCCTGGAAGGCCGCGGGCAAGCCGGTCACGACCGAGGCACCCGTCGTTCGGCCGGGCAACGTCACGATCAAGGCCGAGCCGACCGTCGTGGTCGGGGCCGACTACCTGAAGGCCAATCTCGAGAACCGCCGAGTGGCCATCATCGACTCCCGCACGGCGAACTTTTTCGAGGGAGCGGAGACCCGTCAGGGTCGCAACGGCCGGATTCCGGGGGCCGCCAACATCCCGTTCACCTCGGTCATCGCGGATGGCGGGACGTTCAAGGATCTGGCCACCCTCCGGTCGATGTTCCAGGCGGCGGGCGCCGAGCCGGGCGATCGGGTGATCACCTACTGTCACATCGGTCAACAGGCCAGCCTGGTGTGGTTTGCCGCCCGGCTGCTGGGCTACGATGCCGCGCTCTACGACGGGTCGTTCCAGGAATGGGCCCGTCGGACCGAGTTGCCGGTGGTCGGGGCTGGTCGCTGATGCGGCGGGCGGTACTCGGTGCCGTCGCGCTGCTCGGCGCGTGTGGGGCGGGCGAGGTGGCGCACGCGCAGTGTGGCGCGGCGTCGTACTACGCCCGCCAGCGGTCGGCGGCGGTGGCGGAGTCCCTCCTCACCAACCCGGGCCGGCTCGCGCGGCGCGCCGCCGATCCCGATCTCGTGATCATGGCGGTGGAGCGGCAGGCGACGGGATACGACTCGGTTCGGATTCCCGGTGCCCGCCTGCTCCTGCTCCGGGATTTCGTGGTCGATCGCGACAGCCTGATCACGGAGCTGCCGCCCGTCGAGCGGCTGGTCGAGGTGCTGGCCGCCCGGGGCGTGACGGACCGAAGCCGCATCGTCCTGTACGGCGACCTGCTGGCCGCCGCCCGGCTCTGGTTTACCCTCGACTATCTCGGTCTCGGCGAACGGACCGCGTTGCTCGACGGCGGACTCGCTGCTTGGCGGGCGGAGGGCCTTCCGCTCGAACGGGGCCGGCCCGGGCCGGTCGCGCCGGGCGGCTTCACGCCGACCGTCAGGCCCGACGTCCTGATCGGCGCCGCCGAGATCCGGAACCGGTCGGGCGACGAGTCGCTCCGGATCGTGGATGCCCGGGCGCCGGAGGAGTACCGGGGCGACGTGGCCGAGGTCGGCGTTTCCCGGAACGGGCACATCCCCGGGGCCACCAACCTCGACTGGACGACGCTGCTCGAGGACGGCTGGTTCCGCCGACCGTCGTCGCTGCGGGCCCAACTGCTGGCGGCCGGGGTCGGGGAAGGGAAGGAGCTGATCGCCGTCTGCCGGGTCGGGACCCGGGCCAGCGTGCTCTACTTCGCGGGGCGGTACCTGGGGGTGCCGACCCGTCTCTACGACGGGTCGATGAACGACTGGAGCCGGCGGGGTCTCCCGATCGCGACCGGGCCGGGGCCCCGTTAGGCGTTCGGGAGGCCCTTCTTGACCGCCTCGAGGATCCGATCGGCAAAGCGATCGACCTCGTCGACGGTCGTGAAGACGTTGGGGGTGATCCGGAGGCCGCTGAACTCGGGGTGGACGATCGCCACGGTCTGGATCCGGTGGGTGTTCAGGAGCCAGGTGTGGAGCTTGCCGACGTCGACGCCGGCCACGCTGACCAGCGCGATGGCGCCCGCGTACGGGCTGTCGAGCGGCGTCGGGATCGAGATCCGGGCGCTCTCGGCCAGGAGCCGCTTGGCCCACCGGTCTCGCAGGTAGCGAAGTCGGGCGATCTTCCGCTCGGCGCCGATCGAGCGATGGAAGGTCAGCGCCACCGAAATCGCGTTGTGGTTGGCCGCCGGGTGGGTTCCGATCTCCTCGTACTTCCGGATGTTCTCGTCCATCTCCTTCGGCGCCGCCATCAGGGGCCAGAGCTTCCGCTGCTGGTTCTTCCGGACGAACAGGAACCCGGTCCCCACCGGCGCGAGCAGCCATTTGTGGAGGCTGGTGCCGTAGTAGTCGCAACCGAGGTCGGCCAGACGGAACGGGAAATGGGCGTAGGCGTGAGCCCCGTCGACGAAGACCTGGATCCCGAGGGGCCGGGCCATGTCGACGATTTCTTTGACCGGCATGATCTGGCCGGTCAGGTTGGTGATGTGGGTGACCTCGATGACCTTGGTCCGCGGCGTGATCGCGGCCTTGAACTGATCGACCAGATACTGCTGTGACGGCGGCGGGACCTTGAACGAGATCTGCTTGACGACGATCCCGTCGCGCCGGGCCCGCTGGTCCCAGGTGGTCAGCATCCGGCCGTAGTTCTGGTTGGTGACGATCACCTCGTCGCCGCGGGCCAGGTCGAGCCCGAGGATCATCGTCTCGTTGGCCTCGGACGCGTTCCGGGTGATGGCCATTTCCTCCGGATCGCAGCCGAAGTCCTCGGCCAGGTCCCGCCGCACGCTCTCGATCCGCGGCTCCAGCACCGACCACATGTGGTTGACCGGCAGTTCGTTCGAGAACTTGAGATCGCGGATCATCTGATCGAGCACGTGGGTCGGCGTCGGGCAGACGCCCCCGTTGTTCAGATTGATCATCGTTCGATCGTTGTCGAACGCCCGCTGGATTTCCCCCCAGTAGCTCTCGTCGTCGGCGGCGCCGGTTCCCCGTTCGGCGGCCGCGAGGACCCGCCGGAAGGCATCCGGCTGGAAGCCGGGAAGGACCGCGGACGCACCCAGCACCGACGATACGAAACGGCGTCGCGACGTCATGACCCGATGGCCTCGTTATGGGGGTGCCGGAATCTCCCCCGGCCCGACCGGGACCGCAAGACGGGCACGTACCCTGCCCCTCTCCCGACCACCATGCGAGATCCATCGACTGCCGGATACCGAGCGGTGACGCACCCCGTTGTCAGACCGGGATTTGGACGCGGGGATGCAGCCGTCTGCAGCCCCCGCCGGGCCGCCGGACCATTGCAGGTTGCCCGACTTTGGATGGCCGGCCTTTTGGTGGTCGTCGCCGGGTGCAAGGGCGGGGATCAGTCCGGCGGCCTCGACCCGGCCCCGGCGCCGACCGGTGCCCTGCAGGTTCAGGTTGCCGGCCTGCCGACCGGCGGGAGCGCCAGCCTGACCGTCACCGGACCGGCCGGGTTCCAGCGGGTCCTGACCGGGGATGAGACGCTGACCGGACTCGCGGTCGGGAGCTACACCATTACGGCCGCGGACGTCGTCGCCGAGGGCGACGGCTATCAGGTGTCGCCGACCAGTCAGGTGGTGTCGGTGCGGTCGGCCGCGACCGCCACGAGCCTGGTCACTTACTCCATCGCCACCGGACGGATCGCGTTGTCGGTGGCGGGTGTGCCCGCCGGAGCGGCCGCGGTGTCGATCCGCCGGCCGGATGGGAGCAGCTTCGTCGTCACCGGATCCGAGACGCTCAAGGCCCTCGTTCCCGGCAACTACCTGGTCCGCGGCACCGAGGTCGCCGTCGACGGCGACCGGTTCGTGGCCGGTGATTCGACCCTCGTACTCGTTACGCCCGGCACCGCGGCGTCGCCGGCGCTGGTCGCATATCAGCTCGCGTCCGGTCGGGTCGACCTCACCATCGTCGACCTCCCGCCGGGTGGGACCCCGAGCGTCGTGCTCGACGGACCCGCCGGCTTTTCCGTCGCGGCCACTGGCCCGGGCACGCTCAAGGGACTGCCGCCGGGCCAGTACGCGATTCACGGCGGCGATCTGACCGCCGGCGGTGACCTCTACGAGGCCGTTCCCACGCCGCCGACCCTGCAGGTCAGCGCCGCGCCGACGCCGATTCCGGCCACGGTTCGATATCGGCTCAAGTCGGCGTCGCTGGCCCTGACCGTCACCGGCCTCCCGGGTGGTTCGACGGCGGCGGTGACGGTGACCGGTCCCGCCGGTTTCTCCGCCACCGTCGGTTCGACCCAAACGCTGCGCGGGCTCGCGCCGGGCGTCTATTCGATTGCCGCGACGTCGGTCACCGCCGGGGCGGCCGTGTACTATCCGCAGCCGGCCCTCCAGTCGGTGACCCTGAGCGCGGGCCCCGACCCGGTGGCTCGATCGGTCGCCTACGCGCCCGGGGTCGGTTCCCTCAGCATCGGGGTCACCGGCCTGCCCGGCGGCGTCAACGCCGCGCTGACGATTGCCGGTCCTTCGGGGTATTCGGCGACTGCCACCGGGCCGACGACGTTGAGCAACCTGGTGCCCGGGGCGTACACCGTCACCGCCGCCGCGGTCTCGACGTCGGGTCAGGTGTACCAGCCCAGCCCGCTCGGTCAGACGATCACGGTGTCGGTCAACGCCACCGCCTCCGCCACCGTCACCTACGCGCCGACCCTCGGTGCGCTCGCCGTAGTCGTGAGTGGATTGCCGGGCGCCGCGTTGGCGCAGGTGACGGTCACCGGCCCGAGCGGATTCAACCAGGCGGTCACCGGCAGTACCACGCTGACCGGGCTGTTGCCCGGGAGCTACACCGTGGCCGCCGGCTCGGTCGTATCGGGTGGGACCTACTCGCCCACGCCGGCCAGTCAGAGCGTCACCGTCGCGGCGGGCGCCACCGCCAACGCGGCGGTGGTCTACGCCGGGACGTTAGGCGGTCTCACCGTCACCGTGAGCGGCCTGCCGGGCGGCGCGGCCGCGGCCGTCACCGTCACCGGGCCGGCGGCGTTCTCGCAGAACGTCACCGCCACCCAGAGCCTGACCGGGCTCGCGTCGGGGACGTACACGATCACGGCGGCCAACGTGCTGTCGGGCGGGATCCTCTACCGGCCCACGCCGACGTCGCAGACCAAGTCGGTTGCCGCGGGATCGACGACCGCGGCCACGGTCACCTACGCGGCGACCGGATCGCTGACCGTCACCGTCACGGGCCTGCCGGGCGCGGCCTCGGCGGGCGTGCTCGTCACCGGGCCGGGGGCGTATTCGCAGGCGGTCACCGCCACGACGACCCTGACCGGATTGACGGCCGGGACCTACACCATCACCGCGACGTCGGTGTCGTTCTCGAGCACCAACTACGCGCCGACGCCGGCGTCGCAGACCGTGGCGGTCACCGCCGGCGCCATCGCCACGAAGAGCGTGGCCTACGCGGCCGCCAGCGGGGCCCTGACGGTGACGATCACCGGTCTGCCCGGTGCCGCGCTCGCCGCCGTGACGGTTGACGGGCCGGCCGGCTACAGCCAGGGCGTCACCGCCACCACCACCCTGACCGGCCTCGCGCCGGGGAGCTATACCGTCACCGCGGGCAACGTGGCCTCGGGAGGCACCTATCTGCCGACCCCGACCACCCAGACGGCGACCGTGAGCAACGGGGCCACGGCCAACGCGGCCGTAAGCTACGCGCTCGGGGCCGGTGCCAGCCTCAACCTGACGATCGACGGGATGTATCTGACCCAGGCCACGGCCAAGTACGACGGGTCCACGCCCGTGGTGGCCGGCCGGGACGGCTATCTCCGGGTCTTCGTCCTCGCCAACCAGGCCAATACCGCCACTCCGTCGGTCCGGGTCCGGTTCTACTCCGGCGCGACGCTGCTCCAGACGTCGACGATCACCGCCCCCGGGGCGAGCGTTCCGACCGCGGTGGCCGAAGGGACCTTGACCAGCTCCTGGAACATGGTGGTGCCGGCCTCGCTGGTTCAGGCCAATCTCCGGATCCTGGCCGACGTCGACCCGACCAACGCGGTGGCCGAAGCCAGCGACGGCGACAACAACTTCCCGACCAGCGGGACCCCGTTTGCCGTCGACGTCCGCGCGGTGCCGACGTGGAACGTCCGTTTCGTGCCGGTGCTGCAGCAGGTCAACGGCCTGCAGGGCAACGTCACCGCCGGCAACACCGCGACCTTCCTCGTCGACCCGCTCAAGATGCTCCCGGTGGCGAGCTACAGCGCCGACGTCCGGGCCGTCTACACCACCACCGCGCCAGTGCTCCAGTCGAGCAACGGCAACGGCGCGTGGGGGACGATCCTGAGCGAGGTCAACGCGCTCAAGTTCACCGATGGCAGCAATCGGTACTATTACGGCGTCGTCAAGACGAGCTACGGCAGCGGGGTGGCCGGCATCGGCTACGTCGGCGGCGGGGCCAACACCTCCCTCGGCTGGGATCACCTGCCGAGCGGCTCGGGCGTCATGGCGCACGAGGTGGGTCACAACATGGGGCGTCCGCATGCTCCGTGCGGCGGGCCGGCCAGTCCCGACCCGGCCTATCCGTACGCCGGCGGCGTCATCGGCGTCTACGGTCTCGACCCCGTGACGTTCACGCTCAAGGCGCCGAGCACCAACTACGACCTGATGAGCTACTGCAGCCCCGACTGGGTCAGTGATTACAACTGGGGCAAGATGATCACCTATCGCCAGGGCGGCGCCAACAATGCGCCGCCGGCGGTGGGGGCCGCGGTGGCCGGGCTGCTGGTCTGGGGACGGATCACCGCCACGGGCGTGGTCCTCGAGCCGGCCCTGCGGGTCGCGCCGCCGACCGCGGTGCCGGCCGGAACGGCCGGGTACCGGATCGAGGGCCTCGCGGCGGACGGACGGGTGCTCTTTGCCCACCCGGTGCCGGTCGTGATGACCGGCGAGGAAACCGGCGCCGAGCGGCACTTTGCCACCGTGGTCCCGATCGACGCGGCGCAGGATCAGGCCATTGCCCGGCTCCGCCTGGTCACGCCCACCGGCCCGGTCGAGCGGCTTTCGCTCCAGGCCATCGCCCAACTCGGGCGGCAGGTCCTGTTCCGCGACCCGGCGGCGGGCCTGAACCGGGTCAACTCGCTCCAGGCTCGGTTCAACTGGGACGCCGCGATGTATCCGATGGCAATGATCCGGGATGCCGTGACCGGACAGGTCCTGTCGTTCGCGCGCGGTGGCTCGGTGACGGTCTGGACCGGGAGTCAGCGATTCGACGTCACCTTCTCGGACGGGGTCCGGTCGGTGGTCCGCCGGGTCGAATAGGTCGGCTTTCGGTCGGCGCCCGGCCCGGGCACCAGGCCGACCCTTGCGCCGGGGGAGGGGACGAGCGCGCCGAGCCCAGCGTCCGGCGCGCGGGAGGCCCGCCTAACGGAGGAGCTGGGTGGCCAGCCCGATCAACCCGGCCCCCAGCAGGGTATGGAGCATGCCGAGGCGAAAGCGGGTCAGGGCCACGACGGCCGCCCCGGCGATGAGGATGGCCAAGAGGTCGGCCGACGCCACGACCGGTGCCTCGAACGCGATCGGTCCGAGGCGTACCGGCCGGGTTTCGTGGAACAGCACCCGGCTCGCGAACCAGACCCCGAGGTTGGCGACCACGCCGACCACCGCCGCCGTGATCGCGGCCAGGCCCGCCTGCAGCCGCCGAACCGAGCGGAGCCACTCGAGGTAGGGCGCCCCGAGCAGCACCAGCAGGAAGCTCGGCGCGAAGGTGGCCCACACGGTCACCACCGAGCCCAGCAGGCCGCCCCACCAGCCGCCCACCGGATCGCCGAGCCGGGCCCCGCTCAGGAAGCCGACGAACTGCAGCACCAGGATGAGCGGGCCCGGGGTCGTCTCGGCCAGCGCCAGTCCGTCGATCATCTCGGCCGGCGTGAGCCAGCCGAAATCGTGCACCGCCCGATCGCTCACGTACGACAGAACGGCGTAGGCACCGCCGAAGGTGACCAGGGCCGTCTGGCTGAAGAACACGCCCTGGCGGGAAAGGACATGATCCGCCCCGAACAGCGCTCCCACGGCCAGCAGCGGCCCCCACCACACCGCCAACCCGATCGTCGCGGTTCGGAGCGCGCCGGCGGCCCGGGGCCGCGGCGTCGGTGGCGGATTGCCGCGGTCGTTGATCCGGTCGCCCAGGCCGAAGCCGACCAGCGCGGCGCCAAGGACCACGACCGGGAACGGCACGCCGAGCGCGAAGATCGCGACGAACGACCCGATCGCGAGGGCGACCGCCCACGGGCCCCGGAGCGAGCGACCGGCGATTCGGATCACTGCCGCCACCACGACCGCCAGGACTGCCGGCTTGAGCCCCGCGAAGATCGCCTCGATCCAGGGCCGATCGGCCGCGCCCCGATAGAGCGAACTCAGCGCCAGCAGCACGAGGAATCCGGGAAGGATGAACAGGATGCCGGCCGTCAGCGCGCCGCGCAGACCGTGCTGCCGCCACCCGAGGTACGTCGCCAGTTGCTGGGCCTCGGGGCCGGGGAGCAGGTTGCAGAAGTTGAGCGCGTCCAGGAAACGACGCTCGTCCACCCAGCCGAGCTCCGTCACCAGGATCCGGTGCATCGTCGCGATCTGCCCCGCCGGTCCCCCGAAGCTGAGGAGTCCGATCCGGGCCCAGACCCGAGCTGCGTCGCCGTACGGGATGGCCTCCGGCTCGGGTCGCTCGGAAGGCGTCAGGGGGTCGGTCGGTCGGCGGGCCACGGTTCGTGAAGATAGATTACCGCGGATGACATCCCAACGTTCCGTCCTCGTCACCGGCGCGTCTACCGGCATCGGCGCCGCCTGCGTGAGCCGCCTCGACCAGCTCGGGTATCGTGTCTTTGCCGGGGTTCGCAAGCCCGAGGATGGCGACCGGCTCCGTTCCGCCGGATCGGACCGGATCGTCCCGATCCGGCTCGACGTCACCCGAAGCGACGAGATCGCCGCCGCCGCCCGGACCCTCGACGAAGCGGTCGGGCCCGCCGGGCTGGGCGGATTGGTCAACAACGCCGGGATCGCGATCGGTGGGCCGATCGAGTATCTCGGCGTCGAGGCGGTCCGGCTCCAGTTCGAGGTCAACGTCTTCGGCCTGCTGGCGGTGACCCAGGCTCTGCTCCCCGCCATCCGGCGGGCCCGGGGTCGGATCATCAACATCGGCTCGATCGCCGGCCGGAGCGTCTCGCCCTTCGTGGTGCCGTACTGCATGTCCAAGTACGCGGTGGAGGCGCTCACCGACGGCCTGCGGCTCGAGCTGGCCGGCACCCGGATCGAGGTCGCCGTCGTCGAGCCCGGGGCGGTCAAGACCCCGATCTGGGACAAGGGTCTCGACTCGTTAGGCGACGCCACCCGGACCCTGCCGCCCATCGCCCACGAACGTTACGGCGCCAAGCTCAAGTTCTTCGGCAAGTTGCTCCGCTACAACGACGAGCGGGGTGTTCCCCCCGAACAGGTGGTCGACGCGGTGCTCCACGCGCTCGAAGCCGATCGGCCCCGGACCCGGTACCTGGTCGGCCGCGACGCCCGGATCCGCGCCTTCCTCGGTCGAATCCTCCCCGATCGGGCCGGCGACGCGCTGCTGCTCTCGGTCTTGGCCCGCCTGGAGCGACGCCTGGCGTGACCCGCTGGCTGGCGGCCGTCCTCCTCCTGACCGCGTGTCTCGACCCCGACCCCGACGAGCCCGGTGGGGGTCCCGGGTCCGGGGTGCCGGAGTTGATTCCCTCGCGCGCCTGGCTCGAGGTCGGCGCCACCACCGAACTCCGGGTCGATCCGGTCGGCCCCTTCGGCCTCCGCCGCGACGACCCCGCGGTCATCGACCTCGCCGGCGCCACCATCACCGCGCTGGCTCCCGGAACCACCGGGGTCGAGGCCCTCTTCCCGACCGGCCGCCGCCGGGCCACCATCACCGTCGTTCCCGCCGCGGCCACCGTCACCCCCGCGCTCACCGACCGGGCGCTGACCGACGTGAGCCTCCTGGGCATCTGGTCGGCCGACGCCGCCACGTCCTTTGCGGTGGGCGGCGGCGGGACGGTCCTGGTGACGCGCGATGGCGGTGCCACCTGGCAACGGATGAACTCCGGCGTCACCGCCGACCTCACGGCCGTCTGGGGTGCCTCGGCCACCGACGTCTACGCTGTGGGCGCCCGGGGCACGGCCATCCACTACGACGGCCAGAACTGGGAGGCCATTCCGCTCCCGACCGCCGACGCGTTGCTCGAGGTCTGGGGACTCGACCGCGACCACGTCTACATCGTCGGCGCCAGCGCGGCGTTCCGATCCGTCGGCCCCTCCTGGGAGTCGATGCCGGGCGCGGCGGGCGCCGAGTTGTGGGCGATCTGGGGCACCGCCCCCGACCGGCTCTACGCCTCGGGGCAGAACGGGGTGATCCTCCGCTGGGACGGCACCACCTTCCGGCCGATGTCGACCCCGACCGACTACGTCCTCTTCGGGCTGTGGGGCACCGACCCGGCCGACGTCTACGCGGTCGGGATCCGAGGCACCCTCCTCCACTACGACGGCGTGGCCTGGACCCCCGTGGCCATTCCGAGTTCGGCTGATTTCTTCGCCATTGCCGGCCGCTCCCGGACCGACATCATCCTGGTCGGCAACGGGGGCGCGGTGGTGAGCTTCAACGGCACCGCGTGGACCCAGGCGCCCCAGACGGCGTCGTTCGAGAACCTGAGGGCGGTCCAGTTCGATCCGTCCGGCACCGCCCGGGTGGTCGGCTGGGCCGGCACCATCATCGAGCGCGGCCCCGGGGGCTGGCGCCGGGGCCTGACCGCCCCGATCCTCCTCGGTTCGGCGTTAGGCGACGACGGCGATCTCTACGCGGTCGGGTCGTCCGGGGCGCTCCTCCGACGCCGGAACGGCGTTCTGACGGCCGAAGGCCCCGTCATCCGCCGCGACCTCTACGCCATTACCCGGATGGCGGGCGGGGGTCTGGTCGTCGTGGGTGACAGCGGCGCCATCGCCACCCGGAGCGGCGCCGGCTGGCGCCTCGAACACGCCGACACCCGGGTGCTGCTCCGCTCGGTCTGGGCCCACCCGACCGATCCCGATCTGGTCTTCGCCGCCGGCGACCGCGGGACCATCATCCAGCGGAAGGGAGGGACCTGGCAGACCCACCGGACCCCGACCTCGGTGTTCATCCGCCACATCTTCGGCCTCGACGGCCGCAACGTCTACGCGGTCGGCGACAGCGGCACCGTGCTCCGGTACGAAGGGTCGGGTTGGACCCGGATGCCGACCCCGATCGTCGACCGGATCCGCGGGATCTGGGGCACCGGCCCCGACGACCTGGTGGCCGTCGGCGAGAAGGGGGTGGCGATGCGCTACGACGGCCGCCGCTGGTACGTCCTCGAAACCGGGGTGACCAACCTCGAGATCCGCGCCCTGGCCGGCTGGAGCCCCACCGAGATCTACGCCGTCGGCGAGAACGGGATCACCCTCCGGTTCGACGGGGTCCGCTGGCGCCGCCTCCCGCCGCCCACCGGCGCCTACCTCCTCGGGATGGCCGTGGCGGGGAACCGACTCGTCGCCGTCGGGACCAACCGGACCGTTCTGGAGTTCTCCCGCTAGGCTCAAGTCGCGCCGCCCACCGGCCGATACTCTCCTCGGAAGTCTTCTCCGGTCCGAGGTCCTTCGTTGTCGGTCACCACGTCCCAACTTCGCCTCGGCATGGCGGTCACCTGGTACCTGGCCCTGGTGATTGCCGTGGTGACCCTGGTGCCGTTCGAGTTCCAGGCCCCGTCGTCGTTCCGCCTCGTCTGGTTCACCACCGCGTCCGACCTGATCGCCAACGTGGCGTTCTTCGTGCCGTTCGGGTTCTTCGTGGCCTTTGCCCATCGAGGCCGCCCGCTCCTGGCGGGGGTGGCGCTCAGCGTGCTGGTGGAGTTCCTCCAGCAGTTCCTTCCCGGGCGGTCGCCGTCCGCGCTCGACGTGGCCACCAACGCGATCGGCGCCGGCCTCGGCGGGGCGATTCACCGGGCGCTCGTCGCCGGGATCGGCCGCCGCCAGCGGGATGCCGGGGTCGCCGCCCTCGACCTTCCGCTCATGGGCTCCGTCTACCTCTCGGTTCCGCTGCTCTGGCTCTCGGGGCTCGCCGCGGGGAACGACGGCGGCCGGCGCTGGCTGGTGGCGCTGCTTGGAGTAGCCGTGGCGATCGTCCTCTCGTCGGTGAGCCGCCATCATCTGGCCCCGCGGGGGCATCCGCCGGCCCGGACTGCCCTCCTGGGCGGCGCCGGCATGGCGCTGGGCCTGCTTCCCGGGTGGTATGACGATCCCGCTTTCATCGCGACCGGGGCGGGGCTGGTCGTGATCGGGGTCCTGGGGTTGGGTGACCTGATCGCCCGGATCGAACCGGCCGGCCGCCGGTTCGAAGGGCCGACGATCCGCCGCGCCCTGGTGCCGTTCGGGTGCTATCTGCTGCTGGCCGCGTTGTGGCCGATCAACGGACTGGGCGAGCCCTGGCACGGCCTGGCCGGGGTGTCCCGGTCGGCGCACGGGCTCGGGCAGCTCGGCATTCTCCGGTTGCTCGAGTTGATGGCGGCGGCGTCGGTGGCGGGGTACGCGATCGCGG
>JAEUJH010000297.1 GCA_016794825.1 Gemmatimonadota bacterium | reverse complement strand
CTCGAGGCCGGCGATCGGGTGCCGGCCGACGCCCGGCTGACCGACGCCCGCGATCTGGCCCTGGACGAGTCGACCCTGACGGGCGAGTCGCTGCCGGTGTCCCGCCGCGCGGGCGACGAGGTCTCGTCCGGGACCCTGGTGGTCCGCGGCCTGGCCACGGCGGTGGTGACCCGGACCGGCGCGGCCAGCGCCATGGGCAAGCTGGCCACGCTGCTCGGCGAGGTGGTTCAGGAGCCGACCCCGCTCGAGCGCCGGCTCGAGGTCTTCGGCCGGCGGGTGGCTCGCTGGGTCATCGGGATCGCGGCGACGCTGGCGGTGGTCGGGGTCGCGGTCGAGGGCATCGACCGGGCCGGCGCGGTGGTGCTCTTTGCGGTGGCGGTGGCGGTGGCCGCGGTGCCGGAGGGTCTGCCGGCCATTCTCACGGCCACGCTGGCGCTCGGGGTCGAGCGGATGGCCCGGCGGAAGGCCGTGGTCCGCCGGCTCTCGGCGGTCGAAGCGTTAGGCTCGGTGACGGTGGTGGCGACCGACAAGACCGGGACCCTGACGGAAAACCGGATGGTGGTCCGCGACCTGGTGGCCGAGGACGAAGCGGCCGCGCTGGTGGCGATGGCGGTGGCCAACGACGCCGACCATCGAAGCGGCGCCGGCGATCCGGTCGACCTGGCCCTGTTCGACGCGGTCCGGACCCGCGGCGGCGACCCCGATCGGCTCCGCGCCGACCGCCCCCGCCAGGGCGCGGTGCCGTTCGACTCGGACGCGAAGTTCATGTCGGTGACCGTGGAGGAGGGCGGCCGCCCGATCACCTACCTCAAGGGCGCCCCCGAGGTCCTGGTCGGTCGGGCCGGGCTGCCGCCGGCCGAACTGGCCGAGTGGGAGACCCGGACCCGCGGGTTGGCCGAGGCGGGGCTCCGGGTGCTGGCGCTGGCCCGGGAAGGGAGCGACGGGCTCGAACTCCTGGGGCTGGTGTCGCTGTGGGACCCGCCCCGGGCCGAGGTCGGCGCCTCGGTGGCCAGCGCGCGGGCGGCGGGGGTACGGGTGGTGATGATCACCGGCGACCATCCCGCCACGGCGGCCACCGTGGCCCGCGCGGTGGGGATCGAATCGGCGCCGCTGCTGACCGGCGCCGACCTCGATGCCATGGCCCCCGGCGAACTGGAGCGGCGAGTCGGGGGTGTCGCGGTCTTTGCCCGGGTCTCGCCGGAGCACAAGCTCCGGATCGTCGCCGCCCTCCAGGCCGCCGGCGAGGTGGTGGCGGTGACGGGCGACGGGGTCAATGACGCCCCGGCCCTCAAGCGATCCGACGTCGGCATCGCCATGGGGCAGCGGGGGTCCGACGTGAGCCGGGAAGCCGCCGACCTGGTGCTCCTCGACGACAACTTCGCCACCATCGTGGCCGCCATCGAGGAAGGGCGGAGCATCTACGAGAACATCCAGAAGTTCATCCGGTTCCTGTTCTCGACCAATCTCTCGGAACTGCTGGTGGTCTCGCTGGGCGCCCTGGCCGCGTTCTTCCTGAACATCCGGGCCGCGGATGGGAGCCTGCTGCTGCCGCTGACGGCGGCCCAGCTGCTCTGGATCAACCTGATCACCGACGGCGCCCCGGCGCTGGCCCTCGGCTTCGACCGGAACCCCGGGGTGATGCGGCGCCCCCCGCGCGATCCGCGGGAGCCGCTCCTCGACCGCCGGTCGCTGTCGTTCATCGGATGGTCCGGTCTGCTCAAGGCGGGCGTGGCCCTTGGTCTCCTCTGGGCGCTGCCCCGGTTCCTGGATCAGTCGCTCGAGGTGAGCCGGACCGCGGGGTTCGTGTTCATGGCCGCCGGCCAGCTGGTCTTTGCCTATCCGGCCCGCCGGACCGAACTGGATCCGCCGACCAATCCGGGCCTCCACCTGGCGGTGGTGGCGGGCTTCCTCCTCCAGGCCCTGACGGTGACGGTGGCGCCCCTGATGACGGCGTTCGACACCACCGGCCTGACCACGGTGGCGGCCGTCGCGGCCGGCGTGGCGGTGGTGGCGGCCTGGGCGGCGGCGGAAGGGGTGGGCCGCCTGATCCACGGGCGCTGAGGTGAGTACATTTACTGCCGTTCGGCCGGCGGCGTTCGGCCGTCGGTTTCCAAAGCCCAGGAAAGGGGAC
>JAEUJH010000271.1 GCA_016794825.1 Gemmatimonadota bacterium | reverse complement strand
ATCTTGCTGAATTTCGCCCCCGTTCCTCGTCCGCCCAGATCCACCCTTCCGAGTCCGGGGGAGACATGCGTCAGTTCCAAACCGCGGCCCTTGCAGTCCTTTGCACCGGCTTCCTGTTGGCGAGCTGTTCCACCGAGCCGGAGCGGCCCGCCCTAACGCCGGAGTCGCCCGAGCTGGCGCCCCGGCCGTCGCTCGGCGTGGCCGGGTCGACCCCGCTCGGGTTCAGCGATGGGCAAGGCAAGGTGTGGCGCCAACCCGCGGCCACCACGGGCCTCTCCTGGAACCAGATCGCCACCGTCTGCCCGCGGGACGGCCTGAACCCCTGCCAGGGAACGATCGGTTCGAAGGACCTGTCCGGGTGGGTCTGGGCTAGCTCCACGCAGGTGCTCCAACTGATGTCGCTGTTCGATCCCGCCATCCTCACCAGCCCAACCGGCTCCAGCGCCAGCGTCATGGCCGGCATCGGCTTCAGCAGCGTCTTTACGCCGACGCAGTGGTTTGCGAACACGTACTCGTCGAGTCAGTGGGTCGGCGGCTGGACCTCCTCGAAGGACGCCAACGGCCTGCCGATCGCCGGTGGCGGCGGCTGGAGCACCCCGCCCCACGCCGGCGGGATCGGCATCGGCCCGGTGACCAACCCGGACGAGGCGAACCCGGCCCGCGGCGTGTTCCTGTGGCGCGCCGACGGCAGCGACGGCCGCGGCATCGACGCGGTCGACGATTCGGGTTCGGTGGCGGAGCCGGGCGGCACGGTGGTGGTCGCCAACGTGCTGGCCAATGACGTCCTTGCCGGCGAAGCCGCGACCGTCGGCACCGTGACCCTCACCCAACTCGCCTCGACCTCGCCCCACGTGTCCCTCGATCCGAGCGATGGGTCGGTGGACGTGGCGCTCGGCGCCCCGGCTGGCGCCGCCCGGCTCGACTATCGGATCTGCGAGACCGCCAACCCCTCCAACTGCGACCAGGCGGCGGTGGCCGTGACGATCACCGGCACGATCATCGACGCCGTCGACGATCAGGGCGGCAGCAAGACCACCGGCGGGACGGCCGTGGCCAACGTCCTGGCCAATGACAGCTACGAGGGGGTGCCCGTCACCCTCACGACCGTGTCGAGCGACGACGTCGGCATCACCCTCGACGCGAGCGGAGCGGTGTCGGTAGCGCGCGGCACCGCGGCCGGCACCTATCGGCTGGTGTATCGGCTCTGCGAAGCGACCAGCGCCACCAACTGCGACACGGCCGTCGTGGTGGTCGGCGTGGTCGACCTGGTCATCGACGCCACTGACGATCAGGGCGGCGCGCCGTCCAACCCCGGCGGTACCGCCATCGGGTCGGTGCTGAGCAACGACCGGCTCGATGGCGCGGTGGCCCGCCTTGGGACGGTGACCCTGAGCCAGGTGTCGAGCACCGATCCGGGCGTGACCCTCGATCTCACCGACGGGTCGGTCGAGGTCCAGGCGGGCACCGCGGGCGGCGTCCACACCCTCCGGTATCGGATCTGTGAAGTGGCGGTCCCGGGCAACTGCGACGAGGCCAACGCCGTGGTCACGGTGGCGCCTCAGACCATCGTGGCCTCGAAGACCAGCTTCTCGATGAAGGAAGGCGGATCCGCCACGTTCACGGTTCGACTGGCGCAGCCGCCGACCGGTCCGGTTCCGGTGTCGGTGAGCTACTACGCCGGCACCGCCACGGTCACCGCCGCTCCCGCGTCGCTGACCTTCACGCCGGCCAACTGGAATACCCCGGTGACCGTGACGGTGACCGCCCCGAAGGACTCCGACAAGGTCGACAACGCCGCGACGATCCACCTCGCGGCGACTGGCCTCGCGACCGTGCCCGTCGTCATCGGGGTAACCGACATCAACAAGTCGTCGGGCACCCCGATCGCCACGATCACCGCTCCGCGCAACGGGGCGACCGTGTCGGGCGTGGTCGACTTTACCGGAACGGGAACGGCCGCCGCCGGCGCCACGCCCGTGGAGGCCAAGTTCATCGTGGATGGGAACCGGATCCACACCGACGCCAACACCACCGGGAGCTATCGGATCCCCGCGCGGTGGAACACCCGGACGGTGGCGAACGGATGGCACGTCCTCGAACTCCGGGTCACCGACAGCACCGGCAAGGACGGCCGGATGACGGTCAAGGTCCTGGTCGCGAACTGAGCCGGGGTTGGTTGGATCGTCGGGCCGGCCGTGGACCCCCACGACCGGCCCGCGCCGCCATGAGCCATTTCCGGGGCCGTTTACGCCTGTTGGGTTGACCCTCACTCGACAGGCTCCGGCGATGCGACTGCTCCCGGCTCTCTTCCTCCTCCCGTTGCTCTCGGCTTGCGGCGGCGGCGGCAACGACCCCGTGTCTCCCCCGCCCCCGCCGCCGCCCCCATCGGTGGCGTCGGTGCGGCTCTCGGCCACCGACGTCGCGCTGGTATCGGGCGCTTCCGCGCAGCTGGTGGCGACGGCGCTCGACGCCGCCGGCCAGACCGTGGCCGGCAAGTCGGCCGCATGGACGACCGACGACGCCAACGTCGCCCCCGTTACGGCCAGCGGCTCGGTGACGGGCACCCGGGTCGGCACCGCGCGGGTGACCGCCACGATCGACGGGAAGACCGCCTCCGCGCAGGTCGTGGTGACCACCGGGCCCGCCACGGCGCTCGAAGTCACCGCTGGCAACGACCAGGACGGCGAAGTCGGAGCCGCGCCGCCCACCGCGCCGCAGGTCCGGGTCCGGGACTTCGGGAACAACCCGGTGGTCGGGGCGGTCGTGACGCTGGCCGTCACGTCGGGCGACGGCCGCCTGATCGGTCCCGCGACCGTGACCACCAACGCCGCCGGAACCGCCACCGTGACGAACTGGCGACTTGGCGTCCTTCCCGGTCCCAACATCCTGACGGCCAGCAACAGCGGCCTCTCGACGCCGATCCGCGCCACCGGGCGCTACCCTCGCGCCACGGCCGACCGGCCCGACGAGGTCCAGGGCGATCAGTTCCACCTCATCTACGCGGTGCCGAGCGACGGGGTCGATCGTGCCCTCGACGGGTCCGGCCGGCTGGCCGTCAGCGCCGCGGTGGCGCAGCGATTCCTGGCCGTCTCCACCGGCGGCCGTCGCCTCAAGCTCGACACGTTCAATGGCGGCGTCCTCGACATCACCTTCGTTCGTCTCAGCCGGACGGACGCCCGGATCGGCGCCGGCGCCAATCCGGTCGACAGCATCGAGGTCGACCTGGCCCAGAGCGGGACCCTCAAGCCCGGCAAGCTCTATCTGGTGTGGTACGACGGCGGCAGCCGCGATGCCTGCGCCCAGGCCAAGCTGCCACCCGGGAATCCCGGCCAGGTCGGGGCGCTGTACCTGAAGGGCTCGTTCAGTGGCGGAACCGGTCAGTGCCTCGATCTGGCGGCGGGCATGGCGGCCGCGCCGTCCGACGCGCCGAAGTACTGGGAGTTCCTGCTGGCCCACGAGGCCCTGCACACCATCGGCGTCGTGGGGGCCCAGGCTCCTCATCATCAGGCGGCGTTTCCCGGGCACGTGCCCGAGCCGACCGACCTGATGTATGCGGGCACCGCGCCCTGGGCGCCCTCGGTGGTCGACGTCGGGGGAGACGACTATGCGGGGAGCGGTCTGGCCGGATCGGTGCCGAACCTGTTCACCTCGAGCTTCGGCGAAACCGTCCCGAGCGCGTTGCTGATGGCCGACCGGCAGGCCATGGCCCGAACCCCGTTCGCGCCGCTCCGCGGCATCCGGATCGACCTGGCCTGCCGGCCGGTGACCCCGTAAGTCGATCCGAGCGAGGAGCCTGGCGGTCCGCCTAACCGCGGATCGCCAGGTCGATCCGGGTGGTGCGGGACGAGAGCGGAACGGAGAACCGAACGAACTCGTCGGTCCGCCCGGCCTGGCTGGTGGCGATCGGCTGGCCGTCGCGCCGCGCCACCCAGGAACTCTCCGCCGGGACGTTGGCCACCCGCACGGCGGCTCGGGTGGCCTTCCCCCCGCTCCCCCTGAGGGCCAGCCGCAGGACCTGCCGCCCCGCGTCGAACCGCGCGCCGAGGACATCGGTGCCGGCCGACACCTCCTCGAGGGCCGGCGCCTTGAAGTGCTCCCGCGAGAACGGGCGCTGATAGAGGCTCCAGAGCCCATCACCGACGTTGAGCCGGGCGTAGGCCAGCATGGCGTTGCCCGTGACCGGATCCATGAAGGTCATGTTCCCGGCGGCGTCGTTCGGCTGGTCGTTTCGCGGATAGTAGAGCGCGCCGCGATCCCAGGTCGGGTTCAGGTAGCGGTCGGCGTAGCCGAGGAGGCCGCGGAGGGTCTCGGTGTCGCCCATTTCCGAAATCCACATGGCGAGGTAGCCGAGGTCCGGGGTCCGCCACGGGAACGCTCGATCCGGCGGCGGGGGCGGCGTGCCGGCGGCCCGCGCCGCTCGAGCGGCCGCCACCGTTCGGGGTGACCGGAGCGTGATCAGGCCATCAGGACGACGCTCGAGCCATTCGGCCGCCTGTCCTGGATAGCGGGCCCGGACCTCGTCCCGATTCCAGGCGTTCATCGCCGAACCGGCCCAGGCGTCGAAGCCACCGCTGAACGCGTCGACCTTGTGATCCTGACGCACCATCCAGGTCGAAATGACGTGCCCGTGGCCGTCGAGCATGCCCTTCTTGCTCCAGGCCGCCCGGTATCCGGTCGTGGCCGCGTCAGCCAGACTGGTTCCCTTCCGGAGGTCGAAGAATCGGAAGCCGAGGATCGGAAACTGGTTGCAGACGATGAAGACGTTGTTGGGCTCGCAGGGAACCCCGTGCCAGCCACTCGCCACCATCTGGTCGTAGATGACCTGGTTGAGCGTGGCGTGGTCGTACTCGTACACCTCCGGCCCGAAGCCGTAGAAGATCGGGTCGTACCGGAAGGTGAGCGAGCCCTTGGCATCGAACCGATCGTCATCGAAGAGCGTCGCGTACATCCCGACCATCGCGTGGAGATGGCCGCTGTACATGATGTTCTCCTGCTTGACCGGATCGGTCCACCCCTCCCGAAGGACCTTGAGCCCGGGATCCAGGCGCGGGCCCGATCGGCTCGTTTCCCGCCAGTAACTCCACACCTCGCGCCGGAGCATCTTGTGGATCAGCCGGGCAAAGGTGTTCCGGAAGAGCCCCGGCGCGGCCGGGAGGTGGTGGTAGTGCGTCAGGCCGACGGCATAGGCCATCTGCGCCAGCTGGTAGCGATAGGCGGTGAGGTCCTCCTGGCCGGGATCGCTCGATCCCATCAGCGCCCATTCACCGTCGGGGAGGGAGGCGAGCCGCTCGATGTGGCGGAGGTGGCCGAGCTGCTGGTCGGTCAGGATCGGGAGATCCGCCGGCGCGGCGTCGATGGAATCGAAGCCGGCGGTCTGCCGGACGAGTGGCAGCGCGGCCGTGGAGGCCAGGGCGCTGGCAATGAAGTCGCGACGGGATGCTGACATCGGTCGGGTCAGTTCCAGGAGCAGGGGACTCGGCGAGGAGTAGCCGGACGGGATCGTACACTGCGCGCGGCCCGCGTCGCCGACGGCAGCCGCGCTGATCCCGTTCCAAGATGGACGACCGTCCGCTCGGGCGAAAGACCGCGCCGAACCGGCGCGCCCGATGTCGGACCGGGGGATAGCAGGCGTCCGCCACTGGACCACCCGGCCATTGGCGGAAAGAGACTCCAGAGTCTACATTGGACTAACGAGTCTTCCAGGGATACCACCATCCCAGCCAAGCGCCTCGACCCCGCCGCCCGCCGGCGTCTGCTGGCCCGCACCGTGCCCCTGGCCGACGGGCTGGCCGCGCTGTTCTACCCCTTCGTCGAGGTGGTGGTCCACGACCTGGCGACCCAGACCATCGTCCATCTGGCCAACAACCTCTCGCGCCGCGCCGTCGGCGACGCCACGGCGCTCGACGACATCGAGTTCGACGACGACGAGAGCGTCATCGGCCCCTACGAGAAGCGGAACTGGGACGGGGGCCCGATGCGGGCCATCAGCCTCCTGATTCGGGACGACCACCATCGCCCGATCGGGGTGTTGTGCGTCAACGTGGCGATGGCCGGGATCGAGCAGGCCCGAGCCACGCTGGAGTTGCTGGCCCGGGGCGTTCGGGTCTCGCCCCAGCCGGAGCGGCTGTTCCGGGACGACTGGCAGGACAAGATCATCACCTTCCTCCACGCCTGGCTCGAGGCCCGGCACCTGGCGCTCGGCGGGCTGACCCGCGAGCAGAAGCACGAACTGGTTCTGGCGCTCGAATCGAGCGGCGCCTTTCGGGGCCGCAACGCCGTGCCGTACGTGGCCAAGGTGCTCGACCTGGGGCGAGGCACCGTGTTCAAGTACCTCAAGGCGGCGCGCGAGGCGACCGCCAAGGGCCGACGACGATGACGACTCCCAAGACGCTCGACTGCGACCTGCTCGTGGCGGGAAGCGGCGCGGCCGGTTTCTCCGCCGCGGTGACCGCAGCCCTGGCCGGCCTCAAGGTGGTGATGGTCGAGAAGTCGCCCTGGTTCGGCGGCTCCACCTGCCACTCCGCCGGCATGGTCTGGATTCCGGGAAGCCGGCAGGCCCGGGCCGCGGGCATCACGGACGATCCCGCGGCGGCGCTCCGTTACCTCGAGGCCGAGGCGGGTGACCGGCTCCAGCGGGAGAGCGCGGCCGTCTATGTCGAACGGGGCGCCGAGATCCTCGCGTGGTTCGAGGATCACACCCACGTCTCGTTCTCGCTGTCGCCCAAGTGGCCGGACTACCACCCGCCCTTTGCCGGCAGTTCGACCGGCGGCCGGAGCCTCGGCCCCACCCCGTTCGACGGCCGGACGCTCGGGCGGCGGTTTTCGCAGCTGCGCCCGCCGCTGGCCACCACGGTGCTGTTCGACGGGATGATGATCGGGCGGGAGGACCTCCCGAAGTTCTACACCATCACGTCGGACTGGCGGTCGGCCCTCCACGTCGGCCTGCTCTACCTCCGCTATCGGCGCGACCGCCTGTCGTGGCCCCGGGGCACCCGGCTCTCCAACGGCAACGCGCTGATCGCCATGCTGGCGCGGACCGCGTTCGAGCGGGGGGTCGAACTCCTGCTCGAAACGCCGATCACGCAGCTGACGACGGCCGGCGGTCGCGTCACCGGCGCCGAGGTCCGGGGCCCGTCCGGTCCGATGACGATCCGGGCCCGCGGGGGTGTCCTGCTCGCCTGCGGTGGGTTTCCGGCCGATCCGACGCTGACCGGGCAGTACCTGCCCCATGTCGCCTCGGGTCGCAATCATCGCACCCTCACCCCCGACGCCAACACCGGCGACGGGTTCCGCCTCGGGCAGTCGGCCGGGGTGGCCGTCGTGGGCGATCAGATCAGCCCCGTCGCGTGGACCCCGGTGTCGCTGGTGCCACAGGCCGACGGCTCGCTGGTGCCGTTCCCCCACTTCAACGATCGCGGCAAGGCGGGCTACATCTGCGTGGATCGTCGGGGCCGCCGGTTCGTCAGCGAGGCCACCTCGTATCACGACTTCGTGCCGGCGATGATCGAGGCCTGTCGGGACGACGCGGAGGTGGCCTGCTGGGTGCTCTGCGACGCCGCCGCGATTCGGCGGAACGGGCTCGGGCGGGCACCGTGTCCGCCCGGAAAGCTCGAACCCTTCCTCCGCTCCGGCTACCTCAAGCAGGGCGCGACCCTGGCGGAACTGGCCCGCGCCTGCGGGATCGACGCCGCGGGGCTCGAGCGGACGGTGGCGCGGTTCAACGAGGGCGCGGGGCGCGGAGAGGACCTCGAGTTCAGCAAGGGCCGGAACATCTACGAGCGGTTCAACGGCACCATCGGCTTCGCGCCGAACCCCTGCGTCGCGCCGATCGTCCAAGGGCCGTTCTACGCGGTCAAGCTGATCCCCGGGGACATCGGCACCTTCGTCGGACTGCGGGCCGATGCCGCCGCCCGGGCCGTCGGCACCGACGGCCGGGTCATCGAGGGGTTGTATGTCGCCGGGAACGACGCCGGCAGTTTCATGGGCGGAACCTATCCGGGGGCCGGCACGTCGATCGGCCCCGCCATGGTGTTCGGACACCTCGCGGCGCGGGACGTTACCGCGCGCCTTCAGGAGAGTCGATGACCACGCCGCCAGACCTTGCGGGCATTTCGCCGGAGGCGCTCGACCGGCGCACCCTGCTCCACCCGCTCACCCACGTAGCCAACTACGCGGCCGGCAACAGTCCGCACCGGATCGTCGAAGCCGGCAGCGGCGTCAGGGTCACCGACAGCCGGGGTCGCTCGGTCATCGACGGCTTTTCGGGGCTTTACTGCGTCAACGTGGGATACGGCCGCCAGGAGCTGGTCGACGCGATGACCGAGCAGGCCCGGACGCTGGCCTTCTATCATGTCTTTGCGGGGGCCACCCATCCCCCCGCCATCGCGCTCGGAGCCAGGCTCCTGGGGCTGGCCGGGCCCTCGATGAAGCGGGTCTTCTTCGGACTGTCGGGCTCCGACGCCAACGAGACGCAGGTCAAGCTCTCCTGGTACTACAACAACATCCGGGGTCGACCCGCCAAGAAGAAGATCATCGCTCGGCGGCGCGCCTATCACGGGTCGACCGTGATGTCCGGCAGCCTGACCGGCATTCCGCTCTACCACGACGGCTTCGACCTGCCGTTCGGACTGGTCCGTCACACCACCGCACCCGATCCGTTCTGGGCGCCGGAACTCGACCCCGCCGCCTTTGCCCAACGCTGCGCCGACGATCTCGACGCCCTGATCCGGGCCGAGGGCCCGGATACGGTCGGCGCCTTCATTGCCGAGCCGATGATCGGCACGGGCGGCATCGTTCCGCCGCCCCCGGGTTACTGGCGGGCCATCCAGGAGGTGCTTCGAGCGCACGACGTCCTCCTCATCCTCGACGAGGTCATCACCGGGTTCGGGCGGGTCGGCGCGATGTTCGGGAAGGATCTCTGGGGCATCACCCCGGATCTGGTGACGCTGGCCAAGGGGCTCACCAGCGGCTACGCCCCGCTGTCCGCGGTGCTGGTCGGCGAACGGGTGTGGGACGTGCTCCAGGCCGGAGCGGCCACGCACGGGATCTTCGGGCACGGGTTCACCTACTCGGCCCATCCGATTTCCGCCGCCGTGGCCCTGGCCAACCTCGACCTCATCGAGAAAGAGGGCCTGGCCGAGAACGCCCGGACCGTGGGCGAGTATCTCCGCGCCGGGCTGACCGACCGTCTGGGCAGCCATCCGCTGGTCGGCGAGATCCGCGGCACCGGGATGCTGGCCGCCGTCGAGTTCGTCGCCCCGGGGCCGCCGCGGCGTCACCTCCCCAAGACGGCCCAGTTCTCGTCCCGGGTCGCGGCGCTCTGCCTGGAGGAAGGCGTGCTGGCCCGCCCGATTCCGTTCGGGGACATCGTCGGGCTGGCGCCGCCGTTGGTGCTGACCCGCGAGGACGCCGACCTGATCGTGGCCATGGTCGGGCGCGCGGTCGACCGCGCGGCGGCGGAACTCTGAGATGCGGTACCGATTCGTCACCTGCGACGTATTCACCGACGTCCGCTTCGGTGGGAACCAGCTGGCCGTGTTCCCGCGGGCGACGGGCCTGACGGACGGTCAGATGCAGCAGATCGCCCGCGAGTTCAACCTGGCCGAGACCACGTTCGTGTTCCCTCCGGAGGCCGGGCAGACGCGCAAGGTCCGGATCTTCACGCCGGCCTGCGAGGTCCCCTTTGCCGGGCATCCGAACATCGGCACCGCCGCGATGCTGGCCGCCCACGGCGAACTGGGCGACGTCGATCAGTCGCTTTCCGTGGTGTTCGAGGAGGAGGCCGGGCTGGTGCCGATCTCGATTGCCCGCCGGCCCGGCGACCGGTTCCACTGCGAACTGCAGGCGCCCGCCCCGCTTACGCTCGGCCCCGAGGTGCCGGCGGCCGCGGTGGCGGCCGCGGCCACCCTGACCGAGGCCGACGTGGTCACCACGACCCACCCGCCCCGCGCGGGATCCGTGGGCCTCGGTTTCCTCCTGACCGAGGTCCGCGACCCGGCCACGCTGGCGCGCGCCAAACCTAACGTGGCGGCGCTGGAGCGCCTGGCCCGGGAGTTCGACCAGCCCTACCTGCATCTCTATACCCACGCGGACGACGGCTTCGACCTCCGGGCCCGGCAGTTCTCGGCGGGCGACCCATTGCTCGAGGATCCCGCCACCGGCAGCGCCAACGCGGCGCTGGCCGGCCTGCTGGCGCACACCGATCGATCGGGTCGAACGGCGTTCCGCTGGCGGATTGCCCAGGGGGTCGAGATGGGTCGGCCAAGCGTGCTCGAGGCACGGGCCGCCAAGCGCGACGGCCGGGTCGAGGCCGTGTGGATCGGCGGGGAGGTGATCGGCGTCACGGACGGGTTCCTCGAGGTCTGAGATCGATGTCGAACGCCAGCGATCGGCCGGAACCGGCCCAGCTCCGCCGGGAGATCGGCGCGCTCGGGGTCGCCGCGCTGACGATCAACATCATCATGGGGTCGGGCCTGTTCGTGATCCCGGCGGCCATGGGAGCGCTGGGCGCCTGGGCGCCCGCCGCGATCGGGTTCTGTGCCCTGGTCATGGGCGCCGTGACGCTCTCGTTCATCGAGGCTTCGAGCCGGGTTCCCCGAGCCGGAGGGGTGTACGGAATCGTGCGCGTGGCGCTCGGGCCCGCGGCGGCCGGCGTGGTGGGCGGCATGATCTGGCTCTCGGGCACGCTGGCGGGGGCCGGGATCCTCGCGGCGGCCATCGATCAGGTGGTTCCGTTCGTACCGTGGATGGGGAGTCCGGCCGGCCGGCCGTTGGTCCTCTTCGCCACCGCCCTGTTGTTCATGGTGGTTCCGCTCCGGGGTGCCCGGCAGAGCGCCCTCGCGAGCGAGCTCACGACCGCGATCAAGCTCGTCCCGCTGGTCCTGTTCATCGCCGTCGCCGCCCTCATGCCGCCAGCCCCCGCGGGTCCGACGCCGCCGCTCGATCTCGGCGTGGCGGCACCGCTCCTCATCCTCGGCATCTATCTCTGCGCGGGGATCGAGAGCGGCATGGTGATGAACGGCGAGGTCCGCGATCCGACCCGGACCCTGCCAGCCGGCCTCGGCGGCGCCCTGACCGCGTATGCCGTGCTCGCCATCGCCATTCAGGTGGCGGCCGGGCACCTCCTGGGCGGGTCGCTGCCCGCGTCGAAGGCGCCCCTGGTCGAGGGCGCCGCGCGGGCGGGAACCTGGCTGCCACCGATCATGGCCGCGGCCGCCGTCGTCTCGATGGTGGGGAGCGCCGCCGGCCTCGCCTCCACCAACCCCCGGATCATCTTCGCGCTCTCGCGCGACGGGCTGCTGCCCGGCATCCTGGGGCGGCTCCACCCGGTGCGGCGGACCCCGGCGGTGGCCATCGTGGCGCACGGACTCCTCGTGGCGACGCTGGCCTCGGCTGGCGAGTTCCGGCCGTTGACCGTCGCGGCGTCGCTGGCCTCGATGGCGGTGTACGTGCTGGGCTGTGTCGCGGCGCTGGTGCTCCGCCGGCGCGGGGTCGCCGAAGCTGGCCGGGTCGTCGCGTGGCGCCTCACCCCGGCGGCCGCCGGCGTGGCGGTCATCGCCAACCTCGCGATCATCGCGAGCGCCCCGATCGAACAGAGCCTCGGCCTGGTGGCCGCTTCGCTGGTGTTTGCCGGGCTCGCGACGGTCCGGAACCGCCGATCGGTGGAAGGACCAACTGCGTGACCGCAACCTTGCCCGTGGTCTACGACTCCGGCGATTTCCTGCTGTCGTCCTTCCGCGATCGCGATGGCCGCCCGGCCCCGATCCTGGAAACCGAAGCCCGGATCGAGCGGATCGTTTCGGGGCTGCGGTCCTGCCAGCACGTTCGGTGGGTTGGCGCCGCCGGCCCCGAGCAGGCGCTCGAGATCGTGGGTCGAATGCACTCGGCCGAGTACCTTCGGTTCCTCGCCGAAGCCAGCGCCCGCTCGGATGGCGAGACCCTGGACGAGCGGTTTGCCGAACCCGGCATCGTGCCCGACACCCCGGTTACCAAGGGCGCGTTCGACGCCGCGATCCGGGCCTGCTCATCCGCCGTGGCGGCGGCGAACCTGCTGATCGCGGGCGACCGACAGGCCTACGCGGTGTGTCGGCCGCCCGGACACCACGCGGGCCGGGCCTTCCTGGGCGGCTACTGCTACCTGAACAACGCGGGCGCCGCGGCGTGGGCCCTGCGCGACGCGGGACGACGGGTCGGCGTGGTCGACGTCGACTATCACCATGGCAACGGCACGGCCGACGTCCTGAGCACCGAGCCGGACATTCCGTTCGTCTCGCTCCACGCGTCGACCCTGCAGGCCTTTCCGTACGTCCCGACGAGCCCCCGTGGTCCCAACCAGTGGTTCGTTCCGTTCGAGGAACCGCCCACGGAGGATCACTACCTTGCCCGGCTGGTCGAGCATCTCGGACACTTGTCGGTCGATACGATCGTGATCTCGCTTGGCTACGACCCGGTGGCCGGTGACCCGCACGGGGGCTGGACGATGACGCCCGGCTTCTTTCGCGCCCTGGCGCGGGCGTTCCGCGAGACGGGATGCCAGCTCTGCTTCGTGCAGGAGGGCGGCTATTCCCTCGAGCGACTGGCCGATTGCTCCCGCGAACTCGCGCTCGGCCTCGAGTGACCGGCTCCGCGCGCATCGTGATCCGGTCGGCGTTCATTCTGGAGGCACCATGGCAGTGATCGAGCAGCGGCTGGCCGCCCTCGGGCTCGTGCTCCCCCCGCCAATCACGGCGCCCCCGGGGGTGACCTTCCCGTTCGAGTTCGTCCGGCTCATCGGAAACCGGGCGATCCTGGCGGGGCACGGCCCCCAGGCCGCCGATGGCGGCGACGCCCCGCCGTTCGGCAAGGTGGGGCGCGACCTGACGATCGAGGAGGGCTACCAGGCGGCCCGGCTGACGGCGCTGTCGATGATCGGGAGCCTCCAGCGCGCCCTCGGCGACCTCGATCGGGTGGCCGCGTGGGGACGGGTCTTCGGGATGGTCAACTCGGCCCCGGGGTTCAACCGGCAACCCGCGGTGATCAACGGGTGCTCGGATCTGATCCTCCAGGTCTTCGGTCCGACCATCGGCGCCCACGCGCGGAGCGCCGTCGGCATGGCCGAGCTGCCATTCGACATTCCGGTCGAGATCGAAGCCGAAGTCATCGTGCATCCCTGACCGGTCCCGCCATGCCACGACATCCGTTTGCCCAAGTGGACGTGTTCACGACCAGGCCGTTCCGCGGCAACCCGCTCGCCGTCGTCCTCGACGCGGACGGACTCGGCGCCGACGACATGCAGCGCATTGCCCGATGGACCAATCTGTCGGAGACGGCCTTCGTGCTGTCTCCCACGGTGGCAGGCGCGGACTATCAGGCCAGGATCTTTGCCCAGCAGGAGGAGTTGCCGTTCGCCGGGCACCCGGCCCTCGGAACGGCCCATGCCGTGATCGAGGCGGGTCGGGCCTCGCCCAGGAACGGACGCCTGGGGATGCAATGTCTCGCGGGAGTGGTCGAACTCTCGGTCCGGGATGGCGGCCTCGCGTTCCGGCTGCCTCGCCACGCCACCTGGGCGGCGGTTGGCGCCGAGCGCCTGGCCGCCGCCCTCGGGGGCGTCACGATAATTGGCCCGACCGAGACGATCGACACGGGGCCGCATTGGCTCGTGGCCCGGGTTGAGGACGTGGCGCCATTGGAACCGGAGGCCGCCGGGCTCAGGGCCTTGATCGACGCCAATCGGACCAGTGGCCTGACGGTATACGCCGAAACCGGACCGGGCGAGATCGCCGTCCGGACGTTCTTCTTCACCGATCGGATGGCCGAAGATCCGATCTGTGGCAGCGGGAACGCCGCGGTCGCGGTGCATCGCCTCCGCACCGGTGCCATTCGGAACGGCGACGCCTACCTGGCACGGCAGGGGCAACAGATCGGCCGTGATGGCAAGGTCCAGGTCCGGATCGAGGCCGGCGACATCCACGTCGGCGGTCCGTGCGTGACCTGCATCCGCGGCGACATCGAGGTGCCCGAAGCGCCACCGGTCTGAGCGCTTGCTCGGGCGAGAGATCAGATCCGGAAGAGGTAGCTCAGCTTGGTGAAGAAGCCGTCGGCCGTCCGGCTCAAGCCCCGGAACCGGAAACTGCGTGGTTCCTCCAGACTCGACCCGTAGCCCGCAAAGAACACCGTGCCCGGATTGGGCTGATACGAGAACAGCCAGTCGACCCGCAGCGTGTTGCTGCGTCCGCCGAGCGCCAGTGACCGCTTGAAAACGCCGTCGTCGGGATCGCGGATCAGGATCGGATGGTCGGTCCTCGCGTCGTCGCGCAGGTCGTCCTGGTACGAGGAGCGGTACTCGCCCACGGCCCGGAGGAAGACGGCCCGCGAGACCTGGTACTCCACCTTGAGCCGTGGCAGGATGGCCTCGTCCACCTTGGTGCCGTCGGTCCGGCGGTAGTGGATCAGGATCGGCACCCCGGATTCGAACCGGAGTTTGTCGGTGGGTCGATAGGTGAGCCCCAGGCGGGAAAAGAGAATTTCGGACTTGGACCACTCGAGATAGTTTGGATCCCGCCCGTACGCCACGAAGCCGTCGAACGCCAACCCGCCAACCTCCGGCGTCTTGAGCCGGACCATGACCGCCCTGACGGGCAGATCGGGTTTGGTTCCGAAGGCCACGGTATCCCGCCCGGCACCCGCCGGGACCTCGAGCCGATAGTCGGTAAAGAGCCTGGGGTCGTAGCCGAAGGTCTCGACGAAGAGCGTCGCACTCACCGCATAGCCCCCGCGCAGCTGAAAGCTGGCGTTGAACCAGTGCTGCCGATCGCGGGGGCCTTCCCACCGAGAGAAGCCCGGGTAGTCCCAGGTATAGGTGCCGGTGATGGATCCGTTGAACCGCTCGACGAACGCGCCCTGGCGGCCATAGAGGGTAAACGTCGGGCCCAGGCTCAACTGGGCCAGGTCGGACTGCGACGTGAACCCGCTCGACGCCTCGAACCGATCCGACACGCCGTGGAGCGAGGCGTTGAATCCGAGCCGCCGGCCCGCCCGGCTGAACGCCAGGTTCCAGGTGGGCCCGGTCCGCGTATTTCC
>JAEUJH010000270.1 GCA_016794825.1 Gemmatimonadota bacterium | reverse complement strand
GGTTCCTGTTCCGCTGGTTCTCGATGCGGCAGGCCCGCCGTCGGGGCGAAAAGGGCAAGCGGATCCTGATCGCCGGCGCCGGCTCGGCCGGGGTGCTGATCGCGCGGGAACTGACCGCCAACTCCGAACTCGGGCTCACCCCGGTCGGGTTCGTGGACGACGATCCGGCCAAGCACGGCCAGGAACTCTTCGGGCTCCCGGTCCTTGGGCCGATCGACCGGCTGATCGATTTCCGGGAGCGGTTCCGGGTCGACGAGCTGATCATCGCGATGCCCTCGGCGGCCGGGTCGGTGGTCCGCGAAGTCATGCGCCAGGCCCAGGAGGCGGGCCTGGCCGCGCGGACGATCCCGGGCATGTTCGAGATTCTGAGCGGCCGGGTGGGGCTTTCGAGCCTGCGACCGATCCAGATCGAGGACCTGCTCCGGCGGGAACCGGTCCGGACCGACCTGGACCGCGTCCAGGACATCGTCACCGAGCACACCGTTCTGGTCACCGGGGCGGGGGGATCGATCGGCGGCGAGTTGTGCCGGCAAATCGCGTCGCTCCAGCCGGGGCGGCTGATCGCCATGGGGCACGGCGAGAATTCGATCTTCAACATCACGGCCGAACTGACCGAGCGGTTTCCCGGGGTCGAGGTCGTGCCGCTGATCGCCGATGTCCGCGATCGGGACCGGGTGTTCCGCCTGATCGAGACCCACCAGCCGTCGGTGATCTTCCACGCGGCCGCGCACAAGCACGTCCCGCTGATGGAAATCAACGTGGCCGAAGCGGTCACCAACAACATCCTCGGAACCCGCAACGTCTGCGAGGCGGCCGCCGCGGCGGGCGTCGACCGCTTCGTCATGATCTCGACCGACAAGGCGGTCCGTCCCACCAACGTGATGGGCGCCTCCAAACGGGTGGCCGAGCAACTGGTGCAGGAGATCGGCGCCAATCACGGCCGCAACTTCATCGCGGTCCGATTCGGCAACGTGCTGGGGAGCCGGGGGAGCGTGGTGCCGGTGTTCCTCCGGCAGATCGAGTCGGGTGGCCCGGTCACCGTCACCCACCCGGAAATGCGGCGCTACTTCATGACCATTCCGGAGGCGGTACAACTCGTCCTCCAGGCGGCGGTCCTCGGGCGGGGCGGGGAAGTCTTCGTGCTCGACATGGGCGAGCCGGTCAAGATCGTCGACCTCGCCACCGACCTGATCCGGCTGTCAGGACTCGAGGTCGGCCGCGACGTGGCGATCCACTTTACCGGGGTGCGGCCCGGTGAGAAGCTGTACGAGGAGCTGTTCTTCGGGCGGGAGCACGCGGAAGTGACCGAGCACCCGAAGGTCCTCAAGGCCAAGCACGCGGAACTGCCGATCGGGCTCACGTCGGTGGTGGAGGATCTGATCGCCCGGGCCCATCGGGGCGCCCGGGAGGACGATCTTCGGGAACTGCTCCGTCGGCTGGTGCCGGATTACCGGCCGGAGGGGAGCGCCCACAACATCTCGTCCCTCCGGGGGGGCGCGCCGGAGTCGCCGGCGGTGCCCCTGTTCCGCGACCTCGGTTCCGCCTAACGAACCGCGATGGCCACGATCGCCACGGTGCTGGCCAGCACCTGGGCGATCGAGCCGAGGAGGCCGGCCCAGTCCTTCCGGTCGGCCGGATCCCGCTCCGGCACCACCACCACCGCCCCCGGGAGCGGCGTGGGCCGCCCGTCCGGCAGGATGATCCGGCGGTTGATGCTCTCCAGCTTGCCGCCGGGCTGGACCACGTAGGCCCGCCCCTTGTCCGCCTGCCGAGAGTATCCCCCCGCCGCCGCGACGTAGTCGTTGAGCTTCCAACCCTGCCGATGGATCACGGTCGTCGGCGCGTTGACCGCGCCCAGGACCTGGATCGTGGGCGTGAATTCCGGGACGAACACCGAATCGCCAGCCTGGAGGATCAGGTTGTCGCGCGAGTCGGGCTGCCGCAGGGCCCGATCGAGATCGAGCCCGACACGATGGGCCAGATCCGCGCCGAGGCGGAGTGAGTCGGCGCCCCCGGTGGCCCGGCCGGCCGAGTCGGCGCCGGCGCGCTGGGCCTCGAGGCGCCCGACGATGGCCAGGTCGACCGCCGTCCGCTCCGAACCGCGCCGGAACAACTCGGCTCCG
>JAEUJH010000249.1 GCA_016794825.1 Gemmatimonadota bacterium | reverse complement strand
TCGACGTTGCCGCTCGGCACGTCGATGACCGGAATGGCCTTCGACACGTCGACGTAGCCCGGCGCGCCCGGCTTGATCTTCGGATTGCGGGCCCCGTTCAGCAGCAGCGACATCCAGCCGATTTCGAGATCGAGTCCGACGAACGCCCAGACGTCGGCTTTCCGCAGATCGAGCACGAACGACGGCTTGGCCTCGACGAAGTGGGGATCCTGGTAGCCCTCGCTGATGTGTTTGCCGCTGATCCGATCGCCGCCGACCTGTTCGGCGATGTGGAAGAGATCGGAGGTGCTGGTGACGACCTTGAGTTGGGCCCGCGCGGCGGACGGCGCCGTCGCGAGCAGCGCGGTCAGGACCAGGATGGTCCTGCCCACGGCCATGACCCGGATATGGTGCGTGCGCATGGGTCGGGTCCTCAGAACGGGTGCGGTTTGTGGGGACCCAGGGCAAACGTCGCCTGGAACAGGATCCGGCCGTACGCCGGTTCGCCGACGGGCGACACCCGCTCGAAGCCCAGGAGCAGCTTCGAGAACTCGCTCGGGAAGAACTCGAGGTAGCCGGACCCGGCGGTGAAGCGCTCGCCGCCGACATCGGGATCCTGGAGCCAGTCGTAGCGAGCGCCGAGGTAGCCCCGCCGGGTCAGCTGATAGCGGCCGAAAAGATAGCCGCCGGTGTGATTGCCGACCGGGCCGAGGTAGCCGGAATCGGCAATCTTCTCGTTGAACTGACGGATCAGCTCGCCCTGGAGAATGAACGACCGGTAGAGGCCCTGTTGGAGCGGCCGCCACCGGTAGGTGACATCGAGCCCCACCAGGCTCTGCCGGACCGGAATCGCGTTCCCGACCAGGAGGCCGACGGCCGGCTGGGCCCGTTTGCCGGTGACCACGCTGGCCGAGATCTCGAGGTTGGCGTGCTTGGTGAGGTCGACGTAGTTCCGGAACCGCGCGGCGTAGCCGAGGTTGGCGAGCCGCTTGTTGACCGGCTCCTCGGGCTCGAGCCCTTCCTCCGCTTCGCCGAACTGATCGATGGCGGTGAGCTGGAGTTCCTGGTAGAACCCGAACGGCGCCACGACCTTGCTGACCGACACGCCGGTCCCCTTGAGTCCCTCGGCACCGAGGAATCGCTGGAGGACCCAGGGATAGTCGATGGTGTGGAGGTCGTGCCGGTGGGTCAGGTTCTGCTTGCCGAACGGCATCAGGAATCGACCGGCCCGTGCCTCGAGCCCCCAGGGCAGCGAGCTGGTGACGATGAAGGCCTGCTCGACCCCGACGCCCTCCTCGTCATTGAAGCCGAGGTAGATCTCGCCGCGGAAGTACGGGTCGACGGCGGCCAGGATGGCCAGTTCGACCTCGCGGACCGAAAACCGCTGGCCCCCTTCCTGGGTCGAGCCGTTCTTGGAGAAATCGGCCAGGAGGTCGCCGACGGCGCTGATGTCGGGCAGCAGACGGGCGTTCGACGGACCCGCACCGCCGGCCGGGCGGGCCGAGGCCGCCGTGAGTTCCCGGACCAGGGCGGCGGAGTCGGCCGCCAGGCTGTCGCGAACTCGCTTCGTGGTGTCCTGCTGGGCTCGACCCGGTGTCGCGATCGCCATCGCGATCAGCGCGGTCGACGTTACCCATGACAGGCGGACCCGCATCTTCATGCCGGCATCCTCCTCAATCTCGATCCATACTGTGTGAGCGCCGTCCCGGACGGAGGCGCAAGCCCGTCAGTTAGGCGAGGAGGGGCGGCGCCCGGGACGTGGGAAGGCGGTGATCGAGAACCGAGCGGAAGACGACGACGGCGGGTCGCTCGAGGGCGACGGGGTCGAGCGAAACCGCCAGCGTGGGGAGCCCGACCAGCGGGGCGAATTTTTCGCCCACGGTCCAAGCCACCTGGCAGTGATCGGCGTGATGGCGGGTGGAGGCGGCTTCGATGTGGTGGAGCGGCTCGCCCTCGTCCGGAGCGTGGCCCACCAATTCCAGGAGGCCCGGCGTCCCGCCGGCCACCAGGACGAGCGTCGCCACCAAACCGCGGAGGAACCGACCGAAGCATCGCATCACCGCCAAAGATACCCTGCGGATCGGACGATGACCACACCACGGTGGCGGTGGGGCCAGCGCCCTCCTCCGGCCTGGATCGGACTCGGCCGAGGGGTAGATTGCCTCGATGCTTCGACTTGCCTTGGCCGTCCTTGCCACCGCGCTCCCCCTGACCGAGGCCGGAGCCCAGGCCGCCGTCCGGTACCGCCTCGAATTCCAGGGCGGAGCCAACGTGGCCGTGACCATCACGCTGGCCGAGCCCTGGAGCCGACCGGCGCATTTCGTCATGCCTCGGGCCATTCCGATGGGATACGGCACCCAGCCGTACGATCGCTTCGTCGCCGAGTTGACGGCCTCCGATCCCTCGGGCCGCAAAGTCGAGGTGACCGACATCGAGGGACCCCGCTGGGCCATCGGTTCGAGCCCCGATCGCCCGCTCGCGAGCATCTCCTATCGGGTGGACCTCGACCGAATGGACCGGGCCATCCTCACCGCGGGCGACGCCTCCCGGGTCCGGGCCGACTACCTTGGCCTGCTCGGCTATTCGGTCTTCGGCTTCGTCGACGGCCTCGAAGACCGGCCGATCGAGCTGGTACTCCGGCTGCCCCCCACCTGGCCGATCGCCACCACGTTGGCCCCGAAGGTCGACGCGACGGGCACCACCACGGTCCGAGCCCTGAACTTCTATGCCTTGGCCGACGCCCAGTTCATGGCGGGCCCCGGGCTCGAACTCCGTCGGGTGCCTTCGGCGGTGCCGCTCCTGGTGGCGAGCTACGCCGAAGGTCCCCTCGACCTAACGGCCCTCGCCGCCCTGGCCGACAGCGCCCTGCGGGAAGCGGCGAGCTGGTTCGGGTCGACGCCGTTCCCCCATTTCACCGTGGCGTTCGAGTCCCTCCGGCCGGTGTCGCCGGACCACGGGTATCAGTTCTCGATGGAGCACCTGGAGAGCGCCACGTTCCGGTACCAGTCGGGCACGCTCGACTGGAGTCCCGCCGGTCGCACTCGGCTGCGCTACAACCTGCTCCATCACATTGCCCACGCCTGGATCCCGAAGCGGTGCGCTCCCGCCGGGTACTATCCGTTCGTCTGGGACCATTCGGCGCCGATCGAGATGATCTGGTTTTCCGAGGGTTGGGCCCAGTACGCCGCGGCCGACATGCTGGCCCTGACGACCCCCGATCCGGCGGCCACCCGGCGTCGGATGGCCGGCCGGCGGTTCGACGCCGCGGCGGCGGACACCCTGCCGCCGATTGCCGGGCTGTCGACGGCCGCCTTGTCGGCCATCTCGGCGCATCAGTACTCCGACGATTTCCGGCTGGCGCAGACGGTGTTCTCGCGCGGCGGCCTGATGGCCGAGGCAATCGACCAGCGGATCCGGGAGCGGACCGGGGGCGGCAAGAGCTTTCGCGATCTGGCCCGGGCGCTCCTGGCCTGGTGCGCCACGGCGGACCAGCCGGTGTCGGTCGAAACGCTGACGACGGTGGCTCGGCGCGAAACCGGCGTCGAGGTGGGAGACCTGATCGCCGCGTGGCTCCGGCCCCGCGGCGCGCCGGCCGCGGGCCGGCCCCGGCCGTAGCCTTCCCTTTCTCTCTCGGAGCCTGACGATGGCTGGATTGTTCGGACCGATTACCCTGGCCGTGTTGTCCTGGGCCGGCGGCATGCTCCCGCTCCGCGTGGGCGAAGGACTCGACCGAGCCTCCACCCGCGCTGGCCGCCCGGAGGGCTCCGGATCGACGGCGCTGGCCCGCGAGGTCAAGGTCACCGTCCTCTCGACCATGCTCGCCGGCAACCCGGGACGCGGCACCGGCGAATGGGGCTACGCCGCGCTGGTGGAGGTCGACGGCCGCCGGATCCTCTTCGACACCGGGGCCCGTCCCGAAACCGTGCTCCACAACGCCCGGGAACTCGGGATCGACCTGGCGGGCGTCACCGACGTCATCCTGAGTCACAATCACGCCGACCACACGGGCGGACTCCTGACGCTCCGCCGGGCGGTCATGAAGACCAACCCCGCGGCGCTGTCGCGGGCTCACGTGGCAGCCGGAATCTTCCTGAGCCGCCGACAGTCCGGCAATCCCGCCGAGTCCAACGGAATCCTGCCCGACAAGGCGGCGTACGAGGCCACTGGCGGCACGTTCATCGAGCACCCGGGTCCGGTCGAACTGCAGCCCGGGGTCTGGCTGGTCGGTCCGGTGCCGCGGACCCACGCGGAGCGGAACTGGAGCGGGTCGCTGGTGCTCGAAACCCCGAGCGGCAAGACCGAGGACACGGTCCCCGAGGATGCGTCGCTGGTGATCGACACCGCGGAGGGCCTGGTGGTGGTGTCCGGCTGCGGGCACGCGGGAATCATCAACACGATCGACCATGCCCGGCGGGTGGTCCGGAACGCGCCGATCCACGCGGCCATCGGCGGCTTCCATCTCTTTGCCGCCACCGACGACCAGCTGGCCTGGACCGCGGCCCGACTCAAGAACGCGGGACTCGGCTATTTCCTGGGGGGCCACTGCACCGGAATCGAAGCGGTCTACCGGATCCGGCAACTCACCGGCCTCGACCGGAAGCGGGCGGTGGTGAGCGCGGTCGGGTCGACGTTCTCGCTGGGCCGGGGGATCGACGGGCTGGCGCTGGCCAGTTGAGCCGGCACGAGCCGCGCCTCACTCCGGAGGCGCGGTTTCGGCCAGCTTGCGGAGGATCTCCTCGTAGTACGGCTTTTCCCGGAGACTGGCGCGTGAACCGGGGAAGTACATCAGGCTCAACCCCGCGCCCGCCTCGTTCATGTCGGTGAGGACCACCGCCACCCGCTGATCGTTGGAGAGCCGGGTGTTGTCGATCATCGGGGTGCTGTAGAACCCGACGTCGAACTCGACGTTGTACCGCCCCACCGCGCTCGGCGCGACGCCCGGTTGCTCCG
>JAEUJH010000217.1 GCA_016794825.1 Gemmatimonadota bacterium | reverse complement strand
GGCCAGCGCCGAGGAACGGCAGGCGTGGGACGAACTGCTGACCCGGACGGACGCGCTCGAATACCGATCCGACCGGGGAGGCGGCTCCGTTGCTGCGGTACCCCTCAGCGGGTATAGTTCGGCGGTCCTTCGGGCGCTGGTGCGGGCCCTGGGTCGGCGGGCCGGATTGACCCTCGGCCGGGGCCAGGTAGCAAGGGTGCAAGCCCTTCTGGCAAAAGGGTCTACCGGCCGGATGGTCGACCTGTCCGGGGGGGCGGTGGCGGCACTGGAATTCGGTCGGCTTCGACTTTTCCGACCCGCCGCGCATCCAACGGACTACCGCGCGGCACTGCCAAGCGGGGCGGGGTCTTCGGCGGTGGCGGGATGGCGGTTCGACCTCACGCCCGAGCCGGCCCCGATGCGGATTCCGCGCGGTGGCTGGACGACGTGGGTGGCCCCGACGGCGCCGTTGACCGTCCGGCCGTGGCGGGAAGGCGATCGGATTCGGCCGATTCGTGGCCGCGGCAGTCGCCTGGTGGTGCGATGTATGCAAGATGGGAAGGTTCCTCGGCACGATCGGCCAGGTTGGCCGGTTCTGGAGACGGATACCGAGGTGGTGTGGGTCCCGGGCGTCTGCCGAAGTGGCGCGCTGGCCCCCGAACCAGGAGCGGACGCGCTGAGGATCGATGCCGACCCAAGCAGCTGAGACCCTTCGTCGGACGGGTGGTCGTCCGGTCAAGTCGATCATCTTCGACGCCGAAACCATCGACCGTCGGGTCACCGAACTCGGGGCGCAGATCACCGCCGCCTATCCCGAGGGCGACCTGCTGGTCCTCGGTCTCCTCAAGGGCAGCTTCATCTTCCTGAGCGATCTGGTCCGCCGGGTCGAACGACCGCTCCAGGTCGACTTCATCGTGGCCAGCTCCTACGGTCACGGGACCGTCTCCAGCGGCAACGTCAAGCTGCTCTACGATCCCGAAACCGAGCTGGCCGGAAAGCACATCGTCCTCGTCGAGGACATCGTCGACAGCGGCAACACCCTCCGCCGGCTCCTGGCCCTGCTCGCCGGTCGGAACCCCAAGTCACTCGCCATTTGCGCGCTCCTCGACAAGGTCGAGAAGCACGAGCCGTTCGCCGAGCTCCGGTTCGTCGGTTTCGAGGCACCGCCCGCGTTCCTGGTCGGGTACGGGCTCGATCATGCCGAGAACTATCGCCATCTCCCCTTCATCGCGGACTTGATGTAGATGTCGCAACGTCCCTCCCCGCGCCCGCCGGCCCCGAACTGGGGCGGTCTGAGCCGCAACCTGGCGCTGTGGGCGCTGGTCGCGCTCCTGGGCCTCGCGCTGTACCAGTTCGTCGACCGCCAGCGGACCGCGACGGCCAAGATCGACTACACCCCCGACTTCGTGCAGCAACTCGAAGCCGGCAACATCGCCAAGGTGGCCATCGTCGAGGGCAAGCTCGTCAAGGGCGAGTTCCGGGTGCCGGTCCCGAAGGACAACGTCACGGTCAAGAACTTCACCGTGCTGCTCCCGGTGGCCAACAGCGAGGACATCCTCAAGCGGATCGAGGCGGCGGTGCCGATCGTGGCCGCCGAGGAGCCCCGGGCGGGACTGACCCTGCTGTTGCTCCAGGCGCTGCCGTGGATCGTCATCATCGGCCTCTGGTTCTTCTTCATCCGCCAGATGCAGGCCGGTGGCAACCGGGCGTTCTCGTTCGGGAAGTCCCGAGCCAAGCTCCTGGCGGGCGACACCCCGAAGATCACCTTCGCCGACGTCGCGGGCGCCGACGAGGCCAAGGTCGAGTTGCAGGAGATCATCGAGTTCCTCAAGGACCCGCAGAAGTTCACCCGCCTCGGCGGGCGGCTTCCGAAGGGCGCGCTGCTGGTGGGGCCGCCCGGCACGGGCAAGACGCTGCTCGCCAAGGCCGTCGCCGGCGAGGCCGGGCGTCCGTTCTTTTCGATGTCGGGCTCCGACTTCGTCGAGATGTTCGTCGGCGTCGGCGCCAGCCGGGTCCGCGACCTGTTCGAGCAGGGCAAGGCCCATGCGCCGTGCATCATCTTCATCGATGAAATCGACGCCGTCGGTCGTCATCGCGGTGCCGGCCTGGGCGGCGGACACGACGAACGGGAACAGACGCTGAATCAGCTGCTGGTCGAGATGGACGGCTTCGAGTCCAACGATGGCGTCATCCTCATTGCCGCCACCAACCGGCCCGACGTGCTCGACCCGGCCTTGCTCCGGCCCGGTCGGTTCGACCGGCAGATCGTGGTCGACGCCCCCGACGTCCGGGGCCGGGAAGGGATCCTCCGGGTCCACACCCGCAAGATCCCCCTCGCGGCCGACGTCCGGCTCGACGTGCTCGCCAAGGGCACTCCGGGTCTCTGTGGCGCCGATCTCGCCAATCTCGTCAACGAGTCGGCCGTCCTCGCGGCCCGTCGGAACAAGACCCTGGTCGACATGCTCGACTTCGAGGAGGCCAAGGACAAGGTCATGCTCGGCGTCGAGCGGCGGAGCCTCCAGCTCACCGAGGACGAACGGAAGCTGACCGCGTATCACGAGGCCGGCCACGCGATCGTCTCGATCAAGATTCCGGGCCTCGACCCGCTCCACAAAGTCACCATCATCCCGCGGGGACGCGCGCTCGGGCTCACCACCTGGCTGCCGGAGCAGGACCGCCGCAACGTCACCAAGCACTGGCTCGAGGGTAACCTGGCCTGCAGCTTCGGAGGCCGGGTGGCCGAGGAGCTGGTGTTCGGGCCCGAAAAGATCACCACCGGTGCCGCGGGCGACATCGAACAGGCCACCTCGCTGGCCCGCCGCATGGTCACCCAGTGGGGCATGTCCGACCGGGTCGGGATGATCGCCGTCGGCGACCGGGAGCAGGAGATCTTCCTGGGCCGCGAAATCTCCCAGCGCCGCGACGTCTCCGAGCAGATGGCCGAGGTCGTCGACACCGAAATCAAGCGACTGATCGACGAGGCCTATGCCCGGGCTCGCGTCATCCTGGCCGAGAACCGGGACCTGCTCGACCGGATGGCGGACGCCCTGCTGGATCGGGAGACGCTCGACCGCGACGAGATCACGATGCTCGCGCGCGGCGAGTCACTGCCGCCGCGCCAGGCCCCGCCTTCGCCGCCGGCCTCGCCGGTGACGCCCAAGGCCGCGGCCAAGCCGGCCGTCGCGCCGGGCATGCTCGGAGCGCCACCGGCCGAACCGGCCGGCGCCTGATTCGTCGGTTCGTATTCGATTCACTTGAGGGGGCCCGCAAGGGCCCCCAAGGGTTTCCCGTCCCGGCATGACCAACCCGCCTCCGTATCGCGCCGCGCTCGTCGCCAGTCTCGTGGTGCTGGCCGGCTACGTCCTGTCGCTCGCGCCGTCCGTGACCTTCTGGGACGCCGGCGAGTTCATCGCGGCCATGAACATCCTCGGCATCCCTCATCCCCCCGGGACGCCGCTGTTCATCATCCTCGGCCATGTCTGGGCCAACGCCATCCCGTTCGGGGAGTTCGCCTGGCGCACCAACCTGATGAGCGCCGTGTTCAGCGCCGGGGCGGCGGGGTTCTGGTTCCTGATCGTTCACGAAGTGCTGACCCGCGCCCTCGTCGGCGACGACGCGTTTACCCGGCGGCTCCGGACCCTGGGTGCGGGGGCTGCCAGCATCCTGGCGGCGTTCGGGTTCACCAATTGGCAGAACTCGAACGAAACCGAGGTCTACGCCGTGGCCTCGCTGATCGTGGCGGTGGTGGGCTGGCTCTGCCTCCGGTGGCGTTCCTCGCGCGATTCCGCCCGGGGGCCGCGCGCCCTGATCCTGATCGCCTACCTCCTCGGCGTGTCGATCGCCAACCATCTCCTGGCGCTGCTCGCGGGCCCGGCGGTGATCGCGTTCCTCGGGGCTCACCTCCTGGCCGACCCGGCGGCGGACGCCGCCACCCGGCGGCGCGAGTGGGCCCAGGCCGCCGTCCTGGGCGGCCTCTGGCTCCTCCTGCTGGGGCTCGGCCTTGGCAACACCACGATCGCCGCGACCGGCGGGATTCTCTTTCTGGCCTGCGCCGGGTTCGCGGCCACCGCCGGAGCGCTTCCGTTTTCGGTCCTGGCGCTTGCGGTTGCCCTGGTCGGGGTGACGCCGTACCTGTTCCTGTTCCTGCGGTCGCCCCAGAATCCGTTCATCAACGAGGCGGCACCGGGAACCTGGGACGCCCTCCTGGCGGTCATCCGGCGGGAGCAGTACCCGCCGCGGAGCCCGCTCGACGATCCGACCATTCCCCATGGTCCTGATAATCCCGGTCGGAACCTGACCATCATCGGGCTCCAGGCGCTGAACTACATCCAGTACTTCGACTGGCAGTGGGGCAAGGCCATCACGGCCAAGATCGGGAGCCTGCCGCTTCGGATCTTCCCGACGATGCTCTTCTTCTGGCTCGGGCTCCGCGGCCTGTTCCTCCATCGGCGCGCGGATCGGAGCAGTTGGTGGCTGGTGTTCGTGCTGTGGGCCGCCACCGGCATCGGTCTCATGGCCTACATGAACTTCAAGCCCGGCAACAGCCTCGGCTGGGATCGCTATCCCCAGGGCGAACAGCACGAGGTGCGCGAACGCGACTACTTCTTCGTGATCAGCTTCATCGTCTGGGCGGCCTGGGCGGCAATGGCGCTGGCGGAGTTGGCTCAGCAGGCG
>JAEUJH010000163.1 GCA_016794825.1 Gemmatimonadota bacterium | reverse complement strand
GAGGTTGGGCGCCCGGCCCCGGCCGGCGCGCGCCAGAGTAAATTGAGGCCATGACCACGCCATCTCAAACCGGCCCCGACACCATGGCCCTTGGCCGCCAGTTGATCGACACCTTCACGAAGGGCTGGTCCAAGGCCGACGTGGCCGTGATCATGTCGGTTTTTTCTCCGGAAGCCGTGTTCCTCGAGGCCCCGTTTTCCGCCCCGATGACGGGCACCGACGCCATTCGGCGCTATTGGGCCGATGTCCCATACCACCAGTCGGAAATCACCGCGACTTCGGGAGAGATCTACGTGGTCGGCCCGTGGTTCTCGACCGAGTTCAAGGTCACGTTCCGGCGCCGCCGGACCGGTGAATGGGTCGAAGCCCGGGGAGCCCTGTTCTGCGAACTGGCCGGCGACCGGATCGGCGAGATGCGGATGTACTGGCAGCGGAACCTCTAAGCCCTCGTCATTCCCGATCACTGGTCTGGTCAGGCGGCCCGCCCGATATTCCCACCGAGTGTCCTCCCGCGAGTCCAGGTGTCACCTGGAGAGGACACTTCGAGGACAGGTCCAGAAAACCTCAAGTCGTTGATCCGAAACGACTTCCGTTTTCCAGGCCGGTTGGCATGAAACTCGATCATTGGCGAGCGTCTTCCGGAGGTTCCTATGATCTCGCTCTTGTTGATGTCGCTCGCGGCCGGGACCCCAGGGGGCCCGACCTCCCTCGTCGTCGTCGACCGGCCCGAACCGGTCGTCGCTGACGCCGCCCCGATCCGGCTCTGGCTCAACAACAGCCGCCAGTTCCGCGAGGGCGAAAAAGCCCGGGTGCAGGTCGAGACCCGGGACGATGGCTACCTGATCGTCTTCAATTACGACACCGAGGGTCACCTCCGGGTTCTGTTCCCGATCGATCCGGGCGACGACAACTTCGTCCGCGGCGGTCGCCGGTACGAGATCCGGGGCCGGGGCGATCGGGAGACCTTCATCGTCGGGCGGGATGGCGACGGCATGGTCTACGCCGCCGTGTCGGCCGATCCGTTCCGGTTCAACGACCTCGACGTCGGCGGCAACTGGGACTACACCCGGCTCGACATCCCCAACAACGCCGACGATCCGGAAGCGGAAGTCTCCGACCTGCTGCAGCGGATGTCGTCGGATCGCGGGTTCGACTACGACGTCCTCTCGTATCGGGTCTACGGGATCCGCGACCGGTACGTCACCAGCACCGGCGGCTGGTGGTACCCGCGCCCCTACGGCTACTGGGACGACTCCTACTGCGACCCCTACTATCGGCCCAGCCTGTTCGGCTGCCGGTACTATCCCACTCACGGTTGGTATCTCGGCTACTCGCCCTACCGGTACGGCTACTACGGCTATCGGAACTGGTGGAACGATCCCTGGTATCGCGGCGGCAATCGCTACTACGGCAACCGGAACTATCCGGTGGTGACGGGCCGGCCCCGGAGCTACACCATCGTGCGGCGGGGCAACCCGAACAACCCGTCGCCGCGGTGGGGCGGATCCTATGGTGGCTCGGTGGGCGGCGGGTCGCGGCCCTCGATCGACTATCGCCCCCGCGGTGGTCGGCCCAGCGGCGACGATCGGGTCGGGGGCGGCGCGCGTCCGTCGTCGCCGTCCGGCAACGTTCGCCCCGCCAATCCCTCCTCGGGCGATCGGCCCCGGGCCCGGCGCTCCCCGCCGTCGCAGGACACCCGGCCGATGATCGAACGGGAGCGGGGCGAGCGCGGTTCGGTCGATTTCGGGCGCGACCGCCCATCGGTCAATCCGGATTCGCCGAACCGGGCCGAGCCCCCCGCCCGCCGGAGCGGCGGCGACGGCGAGCCGCGGTACTCCCGGCCGCGGGATGACGGCCCCCGCGCCGAGCGATCCCGGCCGGAGCCCCGCTACGAACCGCGGGCCGAGCGGGCGCCCGAGCCTCGGGCGGAGCGGTCGCGCCCCGAACCCCGGTCCGAACCCCGCGCCGAGCGTTCGCGGCCGGAGCCCCGGTCCGAGCCTCGGGCCGAGCGGTCCCGTCCCGAGCCACGAGCCGAGCCGCGCCAGGCTCCGCCCCGGTCGGAACCGTCGCGACCCCGGTCTTCGGAGCGGCCCCGCGGCAACCGACCGTAGCCCGGGTCTGATCCCGCGGCCGCAAACGACAACGCCGTGACCAGTCCTCGGGTCACGGCGTTGTTCGTTTCGACCACCGGCCGTTGGTCAGCCCTGCTGTTTCTCCACGAAATCGAGGCCCCACTGGAGGATGTCGGCGCCACGGAGCCCGGAGCGCATGGCGGTCTGAATCGCGTCGTCCTGGGCGGCGCCGTGATCGAGCATCAGATGCGCGATCAGCGGGCCGCCAACCCGGTTGCCGCTGGCGCAGTGGAGCAGGACGGGTCGATGGGCATTGGTCCGGAGGACCGTGAGGATCCGCTCCATGGTGCCGTCGTCGAGGCTCCCGCCGGTGACCGAGACGTTGACGTACTCCATGCCGAGCTGGCGGACCAGCGCGGGCTCGTCGAACGGGCGCGGTTCCATCGGGTCGCGGATGTCGAGGACGACCTCCACCCCGGCCCGCTTCAGCGCTTCGAAGTGGGCGGGGGCTGGTTGCCCGCCCGTGACGACCTGGGGAAGCGGCTGAGCCGCGTTCGGGACACCGGCGAGGGCTTCGAGAGGGGTCGACATGGCGGGAACAATAGAGCAAAGGGGCGTTGGTTTCGCTAGCTTTCCGGCCATGCTTCGGGTTGCCATCGCTCAATTTCGTCCCCGCAAGGCGGCCTACCGGGCCAACCTGGAGCGGGTGACGGAGCTGTTCCGGGAGGTCGGTCGGCAGGCCGAGCCGGTGGACCTGCTGGTGCTCCCGGAAACGGCGCTCACGGGCTATTTCGTCGAGGGCGGGGTCCGGGAACTGGCGGTCACGGCCGAACAGCTCTTTGCCGATCTCGCGGCGGCGCACGCCTCGAGCGGCGCGCCTCCGCTCGACGTGGTGCTCGGCTTCTACGAACTCTGGAACACCCGTCTCTACAACTCGGCGCTGGCCGCCCGGCTCGGTGGTCCCGACGCCGGGGTTCGTCACGTCCACCGCAAGATCTTCCTGCCGACCTACGGCGTGTTCGACGAGGAACGGTTCGTCGAACCGGGCCGTTGGGTGCAGGCGTTCGACACCGCGTTCGCCCGGATGGCGGTGGTGGTCTGCGAGGACGCCTGGCACTCGGTGGTGCCGACCATGGCGGCGCTCGACGGCGCGCGGGTGGTGATCGTGCTGAGCGCGAGCCCGGCGCGCGGGATCCAGCCCGGCGAGGGAATCGACGGCCGCCCGGGCAGCACCACGCGGTGGGAGCGGGTGGCGCAGTCGATCGCCGCGGAGCATGGCGTGTTCGTGGTGGTGGCGCACCTGGTCGGGTTCGAGGGCGGCAAGGGGTTTCCCGGTGGATCGCTGGTGGCCGACCCGCGAGGCTCGGTGGTGGTGCGGGCCCCGATCTTCGCGGACGCGCTCACCGTCGCCACCCTCGACCTGGACGAGATTACCCGGGCCCGGGCCGAGGAACCGCTGCTGTCGGATCTCGAGACCCACCTGCCGCACCTGCTCGACTCGATGGTACAGCGCCGCGAAACCGGCCGGCTGCCCGGCCCGGCCGATTCGGCCGGAGTGCGCTCGGCGCCCTTCGAACCGCGCCGCCGGCCGCCGCGGCCCGCGGTTCCGCCCCGGCCCGGCGATCCCCTCGCGATCGACCCGGAACTGACCGAGCGGTGGCTGGTCGAGTTCCTCCGCGACGAGGTGACCCGGCGCCGGGGCTTCGAGCGGGTGGTGATCGGGGTGTCGGGCGGGGTGGACAGCGCCGTGGTGGCCTACCTGGCCGCTCGGGCTTTCGGGCCCGAGCACGTCACCGGCGTCCGGATGCCGTACCGGACCTCGAGCCAGGAGAGCCTGAGCCACGCCCAGCTGGTCATCGACCGGCTCGGCATCGCGTCGCGGACCGTCGAGATCAGCGCCGGCGTCGACGGCCTGGCCGCCCAGCTCGACCCGGTCCCGCCGGGCCGGCTCGGCAACATCATGGCGCGGATGCGGATGATCACCCTGTTCGACCTGTCGGCCGCGCTCCGCGCCATTCCGTTAGGCACCGGCAACAAGACCGAGCGGCTGTTCGGCTACTTCACCTGGCACGCCGACGACTCGCCTCCGGTCAATCCGATCGGCGACCTCTTCAAGACCCAGGTGTGGGCCCTGGCCCGTCACCTCGGGGTGCCGGACGAGATCGTGGCCAAGGCCCCGACCGCCGACCTGGTGGCGGGCCAGACCGACGAGGGCGACTTCGGGATCAGCTACGGCAAGGCCGACCAGATTCTCCACTGGGTCCTCTCCGGCTACCCCGACGAGGCGGTGGCCCGCCTCGGCTTTTCGGGCGACGAGATCGCCCTGGTGCGCCGGCGGCTCGATTCCACCCACTGGAAAAGGAAACTGCCGACCGTGGCGATGCTGAGCCCGACGGCCATCGGCGAGTTCTACCTCCGGCCGGTGGACTACTGAGCGTGACCACACCGGCGTCCCACCCGATGTCCCACTCGCGGGGCGAGATCACGACGTTCGTCATGCCCCACATGCAGAACGTCCTCGGCGATCTCTTCGGGGGCGACCTGATGGCGCTGGTCGACCAGGCGGCCGCCGTGGCCGCCATGCGGCACGCGGGCGGACCCGCCGTCACCAAGTCGATCGACCGGCTCGACTTCCATCAGGCCATTCCGGTCGGCGCGCTCGTCACCTGCTGCGCCACGGTCGACTTCGTGGGTCGGAGTTCGATGGACATCACGGTCGAGGTCTTCTCGGAGCAGATCGCCACCGGGGCGCGGGTCCATACCCACACCGCGCACGTCGTCTTCGTGGCCATCGACCGCGAGCGGAAGCCGCGGGAAGTTCCCCGGCTGGTGGCCGAGACGGCCGAGGAACGGGCCCGGTTCGACGCGGCCGCGGAGCGGCGCCGGGCTCGCGGCCGCTGATGCCGGCCGACGTCACCGTGGTGCTGTCGGGCGGCGGCGCCAAGACCGCCGCCCATCTGGGCGCGCTCGAGGTCCTGGCCCAGGCCGGGCTGGTGCCGACCCGGTTCGTGGGAACCTCGATGGGCGCGGTCATTGCCGCCGGGCTCGCGGCCGGCCTGTCCCTGGCCGAGGTGACCGAGCGGCTCCGGCGGATCGAGCGGGAGGACGTGGCGGCGCTCGACCGGACCGCGTTCCTCCGCGGGATCTTCGCCCCGGCCATGCTCAAGGGGCCCCGGCTCCGAGAAACGTTAGGCAGGCTCCTCCCGGTGGCCCGGTTTTCCGACCTGGCGCTGCCGCTGTCGGTCACCGCGGCGGATCTCGACACCGGCGACCTGGTGGTCTTCGGCGACGGCGGGATCGACGCGCCGCTGGCCGACGCCCTGTTCGCCTCGTGCGCCCTGCCGGTGCTCTATCCGGCGGTAATGCTGGCGGGGCGGCGCCTGGGCGACGGGGGCCTTCGGGGGGTGGTGGCGCTCGACGTCGCGGCCCGGTTTCCGGCGGAGCGGGTCGTGGCCATCGACGTCGGCCCCGGATTCGATGCCGCCCCCTCGCGCGACAAGCCGCCGCCGGCCCTGATCCGGGCCCATAACGACGCCCAGCACATCCTGATGGCCGCCAACACCGGCCTCCAGGTGGCGCTCTGGCGGGCCACCCCCGGCCGGCCGCCGCTGCTGTACGTCCGGCCCGAGGTCCACCGGGGCGAGACCTTTGCCATCGGTCAGATCGACTACTACCTGGAACTGGGCCGCGCCGCCGCCCGCCGGAGCCTCGGCCTGTCGGCTTGACCGGGGCCCCGGCCGGGTCGATGATTGTTCGGGTCCTGCCCCGCGGGGGGCGTCCCGAGGCCGCCACGAGGAGGGTGTCATGCCCGAGATCCGGATCTTCACCGTCGACGAGGCGGAACGGACCCTGCCGCTGCTGCGACGGATCCTCTCGGACCTGCGGGTGGAGTACGACGTCTGGCGCGAGGCGCTGGCGAGCTACGAGGTCCTGGCCGCCGGCACCCGGGTCGAGACCGGCGAGTCGGAGGCGCTGATTTCGGCGCGGACCGCCGTCACCACCGCGGCCGACCGGATCAACGGCTTCCTCCTCGAGCTCGAGGCCGTCGGCTGCCAGTTCAAGGGCTTCGAGGAAGGCCTGGTCGACTTCTACGCCCTCCGCGACGACCGGCTGGTCTACCTCTGCTGGCGGCTCGGCGAGGAGCACATCACCCACTGGCACGAGGTCGACGCCGGCTTTGCCGGCCGCCAGCCGATCGACCTCACCGAATTCGGCGCAATCGTCCCGTGAGACATTTCTGGATCTTCGTACACCTGCTCGGCTTCACGATGTGGATGGGCGGCGGGCTCGCCGCGATGTTCATCGGCCTGGGCGCCAAGCGGGAGGCTCGGGAAAGCCTCGGCGTCATCATGCGGCAGCTCGCGATCATCTACCGGGTGCTGGTGCTGCCCGGCACGATGGCCACGGTGGTGTCAGGGCTGGTGCTGACGCTGACGATCTACGGCAACCCCGGCGCGAGCCTGGCGGTCAGTCACTCGCTGATGACGATGCAGGGTTTCGGGCTGATCGCGGCCGTCATCACGCTGGTGATGATGGTCCCCAACGTCAGCAAGCTGGTCAGGATCGATCCGGTGACCCAGGCCGCCCAGTTCGACGCGATCCGGCAGAAGCAGTCCCGCCTCGGGATGCTGTCCGGGATCCTGGCGATGCTGGCCCTGATCGCGGGCGCCCTCGGACGGCCCTGAGGGTCCGCTTGCCGGTGGCGCAGACGGCCCGAACCGGGCAGTCCGCGCACCGGGCCTGACGGGCGGTGCAGAGCAGGGCCCCCAACTCCATCAACCCCTGGTTGAACGCCCAGGCGCTCGGTCCCTTCCGCGGAACGAGCGCCTTTGCCGTGTCCCAGAGGCGGTGCTGGTCGCGGGCCTTCTTGCTGGCCCGGGGGTGGAACGCGCGGGTCAGGACCCGGGCCACGTTGGTGTCGACCGCCGGCTCGGCCGCCTCGTAGGCAAAGGTCGCCACCGCGCCAGCGGTGTAGCGGCCGACCCCGGGCAGGGCCCGGAGTCGGTCGACCTCCGCGGGGATCGTCCCGCCCAGGTCGGCCACCACCGTTTGGGCCAGGCGGTGGAGGTTGGCGGCCCGCCGATAGTAGCCGAGGCCCTCCCAACTCTCCCGGACCAGGCTGGGCGCGGCGGCGGCCAGGGTGTGGACGTCGGGGTACTGTTCGAGAAACCGGAGGTAGAACCCCTCGACCCGGCTCACCTGGGTCTGCTGGAGCATGAACTCGGAGACCAGGACGCGGTACGGGTCGCGGGTTCGGCGCCACGGCAGGTCCCGACCGTGCTTCCGGAACCAGGTCACGACCAGACGACGGAACCGTGCTAGGGTGGACTTCGACGGCATGGAGGTTCAAGATACAAGGCATGGCTAGTCCGGTGCTCGGGATTCCGAGGTTGTTGGGCAAGGTGATCCTGGGGGGTCTCGGGCATCTCGGCCGCTTCAGCATGATGTGCCTGGAAATCGCGCGCGGGCTGCGGGAGTGGCGGGTCTGGATTCCCCGGACCATTGCCGAGGCCGCGAGCATCGGTTCGGGCAGCCTTCCGATCGTGCTGGTCATCTCGGCCTTTGCCGGCGCCGTCACGGCGTTCCAGTCCGGCTACCAGTGGCAGTCGAGCCTCCCGCTCTACGTCCTCGGCACCCTCATCGTCTCGACCGTGGTGCTCGAACTCGGCCCGGTGCTGGTCGGGCTGGTGCTGGCGGGCCGGATCGGCGCCCGCTACGCGGCCGAACTCGGGACCATGCGGGTCACCGAACAGATCGACGCGCTCGAGAGCCTCGGTCGGTCGCCGTCGTCGCACCTGATCATTCCCCGGGTCCTCTCGGGGTTCGTGATGGTGCCGATCCTCACCACGATCGCCAACGTGATCGCGGTGCTGGCCGGGTGGTACGGGGTCCGCCAGGTCCTCCCGATCACCAACGAGGACTTCGCGTACGGCGCCAAGTACTTCTATCGATCGTTCGACGGGTACTACTCGGTCATCAAGGCGTTCTGCTTCGGGGGCGCCATCGGTCTGATCTCCTGCTACATGGGCTTCAACACCAAGCAGGGAGCGGAGGGGGTCGGTCGGGCCACCACCGCGGCGGTGGTGGCGAGTTCGGTGGTCATCCTGTTCCTGAACGCCATCCTGGCCCGCCTCCTGTTGAACCAATGATCGAACTCAAGGACGTCCACAAGCGGTTCGGCGAGCAGGTGGTGCTCGACGGGGTCGACTTCACGGTCAAGGACGGCGAGACCGTGGCGCTGATGGGCGGCTCGGGGACCGGGAAGAGCGTGCTGCTGAAGCACATCAACGGCCTGATCCACCCGGACTCCGGTTCGATCGTGGTCGACGGCAAGAACGTGGCGCTGCTCAAGCGCGATGCCCTGGCGGAGTTGCGAACCTCGATCGGCTACGTGTTCCAGAACGGCGCCCTCTTCGACTCGATGGACGTGTTCGAGAACGTCCGGCTCGGGATCGTCAACGAGCGTCAGTACAAGGACCTGGCGTACTGCCGGGCGCGGGTGGCGGAGTGTCTCCGCCTGGTCAACCTCGCGCCGGAAACCACCGCGAAGTATCCCGCGCAGCTGTCGGGGGGGATGCGGAAGCGGGTCGGGATCGCCCGGGCCATCGCGGGCAATCCGAAGTACCTGTTGTACGACGAGCCGACGTCGGGCCTCGACCCGGTCAACTCCGACATCATCGACAGTCTGGTGCGCCGGCTGTCGGACGAGTTGGGTGTCACCAGCGTCATGGTGACGCACGACGTTCGGGGCGCGTTCCGGGTGGCCGATCGGCTGGCCCTGCTGGCCGAGGGCAAGATCGTGTTGCAGGGCACCCCCGAGGAATTCCGGGCGTCCAAGCTGGAGAAGGTGCGGGCGTTCCTGGAACGGGATTTCGAGACTCAAGACGCGGCCTGAGCAGACCATGGATCTTCATTACAAGCAGGAAGTCACCGTCGGGGTGTTGGTCGCGGCCGGCATCGGTCTGTTCCTGGCGGGCACCATGTGGCTCAAGGGAACCCGCTTTTCGAGCGGCGAGCCGGAGGTGCGGGTGGCGTTTGCCGACGTCGGTACCCTGAAGCGGGGATCGGCGGTCCGGGTGTCGGGGGTCAACCTCGGGTCGGTCGACCGGATCGAGTTCGAGAGCGTGGGCAAGGTGGTGGTGACCCTCCGGGTGTCGCCCAAGGTCACGCCGAAGATCGACGCGATGGCCACGCTGACGACGGTCGGCCTGGTGGCCGACGCGGTCATCAACTTCCATCCGGGAACGTCGGCCGAACCGTTGCCCGCGGATCGGATCATCCAGGGCACGGTCGATCAGGGCCTGATGGAACTGGGGACCGAACTCGGCGGCCAGGCCAAGCAGGTGCTCGGCGGGGTCAACGACATCGCCAACAAGCGGCTGGCGGACAACCTCAACGCCACCCTCGAGTCCTTCCAGCGGTTGAGCGCCACCTACGCCAACACCCGGAGCGGGCCGATCGCGGAGCTGACCGCCACGATGCAGTCGCTCCAGCGGTTGTCGGCTCGGCTCGACAGCGCCATCGGGCAGGCCAACGTGGCCACCACCCTCCGGAAGAGCGACACCCTGATGACCACGCTGACCGGGTCGACGGAGTCGTTCACGGTCACGGCCGCGCGGCTCGACACGCTGCTCCAGCGGGTCAACCGGGGCGACGGCACGATCGGCAAGCTGATGACCGATTCGCTCCTCTACCAGGACGTCCGCCGGGTGACCCAGGCCCTGGAGAAGCTGATCGACGAACTCCGCAAGCACCCCGGCAAGATCACCATCCAGATCAAGGCCTTCTAGGGCCATTTGCTCAAGTCGCCGGCCGCCGGTCCGATAGTGGGGCGATATCGGATCGGGAGGCCGTTCCATGCGAATCGTGGCAGCCAACGTGCAACTGTCCAGCGCGCACCTCTTCGAGGCGCGGCAGACGGTATCAGAGCGAACGACCGTCCGGATCGGACCGCGGGCCGAGGAGTGTTGCGGCCACCGCGACCGCTTCGACCGCGGCAACGGCGCGGGTGACGAGATCGACCAGCTCCAGCGGCTCCTCCGGAAGCTGTTCCGGAAGAGCGCCGAGGGGAAAGACACCGAACGACTCGAGCGGAAGATCGACGCGCTGGTCGAACGGATCGAGGCGCGCGGTGGCGACGACGCGCCCACCTTCCGGTTTGCGGTCGACTACCGGCGCCGGGAAACCTACCGGGAAACCGAGGCGACCAGCTTCCGGGCGTCAGGCTCGGTGACCACCGACGACGGCCGTCAGATCGACTTTGCCCAGGCCCTCGACCTGGCTCGGGTGTATGCCCGAACCGAGACCATTTCGCTCCGCGCCACCGGGACGATCCAGCCCGGTTCGTCGAGTCCGGCCCCACTCCCCGGCCCGACCACCGGCACCGGTGAGGCGTCGGCCACGACTGCCGCCACCGCCGCGCCGGAATCGGCTCCCGCGACCCAGCCCGCGCTCAGTCTGGGCGGCAGCGTCCTCGGCCTCGACGCGGACGGTGACGGCACCATCGATCCCCAGACCGAACTGGTCGGTCAGAGCGGCAACGGCTTTGCCGAGTTGGCCCAGTATGACGAGGACCGGAACGGCTTCATCGACGAGGGCGACAGCGTCTTTTCCCGGCTGGCGCTGGTCGACCGGACGGCCGAGGGCCTGACGGCCGCGACGCTGACCGAGAAGGGCGTCGGCGCCATCTACACCGGCTCGGTGGCCACGCCGTACACCTACACCGACGCGGGGAACCGGCCGGTGGCGCAGTTGGCGCGGTCCGGGGTCTATCTCAACGAGAACGGGACCACGGGGATCGCGCAGCAGGTGAACGTGCTGGTGTAGCGGATCGGCCCCGGGCTGTTACTTTGCCGCGATGCTCGGGGTGACCTTTCTCGGGACCGGTGCCGCCTGTCCCACCGTCGATCGCAACGTCTCCGGCCTGGCGCTGATGCGCGAGGGCGAGATGATGCTGTTCGATTGTGGCGAGGGAACCCAGCGGCAGATGATGCGCTACGGCGTCGGGTTCGGATTTTCCGAGATCTTCTTTTCCCACTATCACTCCGACCACCTGCTTGGCGTCATCGGGCTGTTCCGGACCATGGGCCTCCTCGATCGCAAGGAGGGCGTCACCCTCTACGGGCCGAAGCCGGCCCAGCGGATCATCGGTCAGGCCCTGACCGTGGGGATCGAGCGGACCAAGTTTCCGGTGGAAATCGTCGAGGTCAAACCGGGCGATCGGCTCAAGCGGAAGGAATACGAGATCGCCGTGTTTGCCACCGAGCACCGGGTGGACACCGTCGGCTACGCGTTGATCGAGAAGGACCGGTTGGGGCGGTTCGACCCGGACGTGGCCAAACAGGTCGGCATTCCGGAAGGGCCACTCTGGGGCAAGCTCCACCGAGGCGAAGCGGTGACGTTGCCGGATGGTCGGACGGTCGGGCCCGAAGGCATCGTCGGGCCGCCGCGCCCCGGTCGGACGGTGGTCTACAGCGGCGACACTCGGCCCTGTGACGGCGTCCGGCAGGCGGCGCGGGGCGCCGACCTGCTGATCCACGAGGCCACCTTCGGCGACGAAGAGGCCGGGCGCGCCGTCGAGACCGGGCACTCCACGGCCCGGGAGGCGGCCATCGTGGCCCGCGACGCGGGGGTTCGGCGTCTGGTGCTGACCCACATCAGCGCCCGCTACACCCGGGAGGCGCCCGAACTCCTGGCCGAGGCTACTTCGGTGTTTTCGCCGGTGTCGGTGGCGCGCGACGGGATGGCGGTCGACGTCCCGTTTCCGGACAAGTCGGGGTAACTCAACGCCGCCTCGTCGGGGAGCCGGCCCGACAGGCCCAGCGAGCGGCCGGTCCGGATCCGCCGCCGCCAGCTCTGCAGTTCTTCCAGCGTGTCGACCGGTTCGAGTTCGGGGCCGGTTTCCCAGATCACTCCCGTTGCCGACAGCCGAGCCAGCCGCGACTCCTGCGCGATGGCGGCGCGGAACCACGCCAGCGCCAGTTCGATCTGGGCCACCGTGGGGGCGTGGACGATGGCCCGGAACCGGTCGGGCAAGATGGCGAACTCGTCGACGATCAGGTCGGGGAAGGCCCGCGCCATCTGGTGCCAGCGTTCCAGCACCAGGCTGCCGAGGAGGCTGGCTTCGATGCGCTTGGGGCCGAAACTGACGAGGCTCGGGACCCGACCCGCGGTCCACATCGTCAGGGCCCAGACTCCGGTGGTGGCCATCGTGTGCTCCCGTTCGGTGACGGACCCAAAATCGGGCCGTGGGTCGGGAACGGGGTAACCAATTCGTCGCGACGGGGTACCGAACCGCCGCGAGAGACTAGTCGGCGCGATGGCGAGCGACGTACGCCTTGACGTCGAACTTGCCGGCCGCCGCGCCGAGGCTCATGTAGCGGACCGTGCCGAAGATCGGCCGGCGGTAGAAGGGCCGATCGAACCGGCCGAAGCACCAGAGGATCCCGCCGTACGAGTTGGGGTCGCGACCGTCGAGCGCGTACTTGTGGTTCAGGTGCTCGAGGACCCGGAGGGCTCGGGCGGCGTCCTCGGTCCAGAGCAGCACCGACTTCCCCCACAGCATCCGGACGTAGTTGTGGATCTCGCCGTCCCGGACGAGCGAGTGCTGGCAGGCATTCCAGAGCGGGTCGGCGGTCCGGCCTCGTTCCAGGGTGTCGTCGTCGTAGAGCGCGGGGCGGGGGTCGGCGGAGTGATCGTCGAGTTCCTTGCGGGCCCACGGGGGGACGGCGTCGAGGGAGCGGTGGCGCGGATTCAGGTAGGTCAGGTTGTGAGCCAGTTCCCGCCAGACCAGCGCTTCGTCGAGGAACTTGTCGTATTGGGCGGCGGGTCCCGCGGCCCGGGCCGCGAGCAGCACGTCCTGGATGGCGATGTTGCCGAAGTGCAGATAGGACGAGAGGCGGCTCGTGGCGTCGACGTTGGGGTCGCCCCGGTCGTCGGCGTATCGGGGGAGGCCGTGTTGGAGGAACCAGGCCAGCCGCCGTCGGGCCGCGCGTTCGCCACCGCGGAGCGTCGGCGACGGGCCGACGGTGTGATCGATGTCGCAGGCGCCGACCAGCTCGGAGATTCTGGTCGCGTCGGTGCCGGCGCCGACGAGTTCATCGAACGGCAGTTCGATCGGGCGGCGGATCTCGGGGTCTGGGTCCGGCACCGGGAAGAGATGGTGGGGCAGGGCTTCCATCAGCACCGGGCGGATCGACCGGGCCGCGGGGTACTCGCGGGTGTGAAAACGGATCGGGACGACCGTGGCGGAATCGACGGCGACGACCGGGGCCTCGAGTTTTTCCCGGAGCCGCTTGAGCTGGCGGGGCTGGATGAACGTCGGGAAGTAGTCGGTCACCACCAGCGCGGCCCGGCGACCCAGGGCCACGAGTGGCGAGTCGCCGGTGCCGCGCTGGGTCTGCTCGGCCGCGGTTTCGAGGTAGAACGCGTAGCGGATCCCGCGCTCCGCAAAGCCGTGGTAGAGATCGACGGCTGACTCGAGGATGAAGGTGTGGAAGCGGTCGCTGGCCCACGGGTAGTCGTGCCGGAGACCCTGGTAGACGAGGACCGGGAGCCTCAGGCGGTTGGCCTGTTCGATCGCGAAATTGAGCGCGAAGTTGGCTCGGGACCGCATCGCGACGCCCTGCATCCAGTAGAGCACGAAGTCGCCGGTGGGGAGCGGACCGCCTTCCCGGCCGGCGTGAATCCGGAGATCGTCGATCATCCGGGCAACCTAGCCGGACCGTGCGGGCCGGCGCGAGACGAGCCGCGGTGATTCGCCCTCGCCGCCGAGGGGATGCGACAGAGGCGGGTGCGCGATGGCCCGGGTCCCCGGCGGGGCCCGGCTGGGGTGTGTTGGCGCAAATGCTTTAAAGACAGTGTGTTACGGTGACGGAGGCCGCCCTACCGGCGGGCCTCGGGTGGGCGGCCCGCCTCTTGCCTTTGAGAGGGGCGCACAACCAGTGTGAGCGGTGAGGTTGGCGCCGAGAGCGGGGCTATAGGACTTAGCTCCCCCTGTTCCGGTGGCCACTCACCGCTTGCCATTTCCGGCCCTTCGATCCGCGCCCTGCTTCCTGGTTGTTAGTTGTTGGGGCGCAATGAGATAGCGATTCGGGTCCGGGGTGGCCTCTGGTTGACGGAGGGGGATGGGGCCGCTAGTTTAGTCGGCCTGTCTGGGGGCGGTAGCTCAGCTGGGAGAGCGCTGCAATCGCACTGCAGAGGTCAGGGGTTCGATCCCCCTCCGCTCCATTTCAATGCCCCTTGGTGTAACTGGCAACACGTCTGACTCTGGATCAGAAGAGTCCTGGTTCGAGCCCAGGAGGGGCAA
>JAEUJH010000141.1 GCA_016794825.1 Gemmatimonadota bacterium | reverse complement strand
CCCGGTGCTCGCCAACTACGGCCTCGAGCGGCTCCGCTTTACCAAGCCGGTCTATCCGGGCGACACGATCCAGGTCCGCTTTACCTGCAAGCAGAAGACCGCCAAGGACACGCCGCCGGACGGCGTGCCGCAGGGTGTGGTGGAATGGGATGTCGAGGTGACCAACCAGGATCAGGAGATCTGCGCGGTGTACTCGATCCTGACCCTGGTGGCGAGGAAGCCGAGCGCCTGATCCGGGCGCTTCAGCCCGGAATTTCGCGGAACGACGGCAGGCCGGCCTGGTCGGTGCTGACGGTCACGAGCCCTTCGGTTCGGGCGTCGTCGTCGTCGGTGGTCGGCGCGTCGTCGCGCACCATCCGGATCGAACCGGCGCGGCGGAGCGGGAGTGAAAGGACGATCCGCGCCGTCTTGGGCAGCGTTTGACGCCAGCGCCGCTCCTCGGCGCCGGGTATGGCAAACCAGACGTCGAGCCGGGTCACCAACCCGTCGGCCGGCGCGTTGAGCCAGATGACCGACTCCGCCCCGGCCTCTTTCCCCCAGGCCGCCGCGTCCCATCCCGGCAGGAACACCGAGGGCCCGCGGGTCCACCCCGGCACCGCCTGGGTGGGCCGGTGCCAGCGGCCCACCTCGCCGTTGACGTCGATCCGCCACCGGCCAGTGGCAAAGGCGGTCAGCTCGACGGCCTCCGTGCCGCGGCGGGCGGCCAGGTGGAACTCGTCGTCGCGGGTCCAGGCCCTCCAGACGAGGGACCGGGGCGCGTCCGGAGAGCCCAGGGCAAAGGCGGCGGCGGTGTCGGTCATGGGAAGCAAGTAAACAGGGGGCGACCGGACGGGCCAGCCACCTATCCGCTGGCGCCGCCCCTATCGCCCCCCGGGCGGCCGATCGTGATGATCGGTCGCACGGACATCGGTTCGGAGCGAGGCCTCGTCGATCCAGGGGCGGGCGCCGTAGGCCCGGGCGGTGGGCCAGATCTCGTCGAGCGTGGTCCCGTCGTAGAGCGTGCCGCCCTTCATGACCCAGCGGATCGACGCGGTGTTCCGGATGTTGGCGAGCGGGTTCCGGTCGAGGACGACCAGGTCCGCCAGCTTCCCGACCGTGAGGCTGCCGATGTCCTGCTGGGCGCCGAGCATCGTGGCGCCACCCATCGACGCCATCTCGAGCGCGCCGTGGGGCCCCAGCGCCGTGGCGTACATCCAGACTTCCCAGTGCGACGCGATCCCGTGCTGCTGGCCGTGGGCGCCGATGGCCCCGTGGCCGCCGGCGGCGATGAGATCGGCCACCGATTGGGCCAGGAGCGGGTAGCTGTAGTCGGTGGCCGGCCGGAGCATCCGCCGCCGCGCGTGGGGCACCAGCTGTCGCCACGGCATCCAGAGCCGGAGCTTGGGGTCCTTCCAGACCTCCGACTCACCGAAGAAGTACTCGTCGTTCCACGGACCGGCCCCGCCCACCACGGCCGTCGGTGAGTAGAACGCGTTGGCCTGGCCAAAGAAGGTGCTGACGTCGCCGTAGATCGGCGCGTACGACATCGGGTGCTCCCACCCGGTCTGGCCGTCCATGATCATGCTCAGGTTGTACGGCAGATCGGCGCCCTCGGCGGTGACCATCAGGCCGCGTTTCCGGGCCACGTCGCTCACCCATTGCCGCTGGTCGCGCCGCGGCTGCATGTACTGCTTGAGGGACACGGCGCCCCACGACTGGAGCCGGGCGATGTTGTCCTCGGTGACCTGGTAGCTGCTGAGTTCGTTCTGTCGGGAGCCGTCGCCCAGGTAGAGCGGATCGCCGGTGCTGAAGGTCCGCGGGCCGATCACCTCGCCCGCCTCGATCATCTCGGCGACGGGGAAGACGTCCTGGCTCCACATCGAGTTGTCGAGGTTGGTCGTCACCCCGTGGGCCAGGGCCACGCCGGTCTCGAACATGTGCTTCGGGAAGACGCCCCGGTACTCGCGGAAGAAGTGCGAGTGCATGTCGACCCAGCCCGGCATGATGGTCTTGCCGCCGGCGTCGATGATCCGGGCCCCGGTGGTGGAGCACCGGCCCACGCAGGAAATCCGGGCCCCGTCGACGACGATGGTGCCCCGCTCGATGACCCGGCGGTTGTCGAGCGTGATCAGCCGGGCGTTGGTCAGCGCCACTCGGCCCTTCGGGATGGCGCGGGTCACGGTGTGCCGAACCGTCGTGGTGTCGGTCCGCGCGGTGACGGGGTCGTGGCGGAAGTACCGGTTGCCGCTGCCGAACTCCAGCACGCTCCCGCGCCACCGCGGGTAGAGCCCGCCCGTCGTCGAGACGGTGGTGATCGGGAGGCTCCCGTTCTTCTTCTCGATCGCGATCGGCTTGGTGGCGGTGCCGAGGGGCGGAATCGGAACCCAGTAGACGTTGTCGCCCTCGTTGAAAGCGGCCCGCCGGCCGTCGCCCGACACGACGATCTCGTCGGCGTACGGGAAGGAGAGGACCTCGCGGCGATCGGAACCGTCCGGCGCCACCGACACCAGCACCCAGCGGACACCGGTGCCGTTGAGTTGGAGATCGGGGAACCAGACCCGGCCGTCGTCGGAGACACTCGGCCGCGGGGTCTGCTCCCGGAAGAACGAGAAGAAGCTCCCCTCGGGCATCGGCGCCCGGGTAATCGTCCGGAACCGGCCGCCGGCTGCCGGAACCGAGCCGATGTCGTAGTACGGACTGTGCGTCAGCGACCAGTGGTTGATGCTGGCGCCGGCGCCTCGGGTGACGACGACGTTCTGGCCGTCGGGGGTCCAGACCGGGTGGAGATACTCGCCCGGTTCGGTCGTCAGCTGCACCGCGGCGCCGCCCCCCGCCGGCGCCTTCCAGAGCTGGCCCTCGGCCCGGTCGTTGACCGTCACGAACGCGACCCACTGCCCATCGGGCGACCAGGCCGGCGCGTACTCGAGCGTCGACTCGCCGCCGGTCGTCAGGCGCCGGGGCGTGCCACCGGCTCGCTCGCCGAGCCAGATCCGTCCGGTGGCCTCGAACGCCAGCAACCGACCGTCGGGCGACGCGGTCTGCCAGCGATGGAACTTCGTCTCGAACGAGCCGTCGTCGATCCGGAACGGCCGGTAGGCCTGCTCCGAGATCGTCCGCTGGACCCGGGCCTCGAACGGAATCGTGGTGACGGCCCCGGTGGCCACGTCGACCCGCCGGATCTTGCCGCCCTGGGCAATGACCAGCGAGCGCCCATCCGCGGCCCACCGATAGCCGGGCAGGATCCGCAGCACCTTGATGGCTTCCGTCATGTCGAGTTCGATCGGATCCATCAGGATCCGCTCCCGACCCGTCTCGAGGTCGAGCAGCCAGAGCGCCGTGCGGGGTCCGAACCGATGACCCTTGTAGCTGAAGGTGCCGTCGGGGATCCGGCGCGCGAAGGCGAGCCACTTGCCGTCGGGCGAGATCTCCGCCGCGTACGCGCCGCCGCTCGAAATCCGGAACTGGCGCGTCGGCGGGCCGCCGGTGATCGGCTCGATCCGACCGGTCCGGAGTTCGAGCCGACGGAGCTGGACCGAGCCCTGGAGGATGTCGTCGACCGCGGGTTCGTCGGCGTCCTCGCCGTGGGTCCACGAGACCGTCTCGCCCGGGGTGTTTTCCTGGAAGTAGAGGTAACGGCCATCGGCGCTGGGCGACGGCCACGCGGCGCCGCGGGCCTGTTGTCCGTCGACGACCGCCACGCCCTTGCCGCCGTTCCGATGGAACATGAAGATCCCGCTCCCGCCCGCTCCGCCCGGGAGCGTGCGCCGCTCGACCAGGATGAACTGACCATCCGGGGTCCACACCGGATCGTTGGTGCGGGCGTTGAGGTCGGACTCGACCTGGCGAGGATTGCCGCCGTCGGCGTCCATGATCCAGAGGTTGTTCTGGCCCTTCCGATCGGAAATGAACGCGATCGTCCGGCCATCGGGCGAGACGGCGGGCTGATAGTTGAGCGCGACCCCGCTCGACTGGGTCAGGCTCGTGGCGGTTCCCCCCGAGGCCGGCATCCGATAGATGTGGCCGAGCAGATCGAAGTAGATCCACTGCCCGTCGGGCGAGAGGTCGACCGTCATCCAGGTGCCCTCGCGGGTGACGAAATCCACCTGCCGGGTCTTGCCTCGGGCCAGGGTCACGTCCCAGGTGGCCGGTGGTGTCTGGGCGACGGCGTGGGTCCCGGGGGCCGAGGCCGTTGCCAGGGCGATCAGCAGGACGCGAACGAGACGAGGCAGCTGACGGGTGACCGGCATGAGGAACGATCTCCGGGGCTGAATGACGGGGGTGCTTCGGGAGAATCTACTCGCGCTGACGGATCTAGGGACGGAGGAGCCGCTCCGCGATCGCCGCCATCTGGCGGGTCCGTTCCCGGGCCCAGCGAGGCAGTCGGTAGGCCAGGTAGGCGAGCCCCGCGCCGCCCGCCAGGAAGGCGACGACGGGCGCGACGATGACGTCGGTCCACCGATCGGCCGCCCCGAGCGCCAGCGACAGGAGGCCGAACGCGCCGCCCGCAGCGGCCAGGGTCGCGAGCGTGATGGTCGACGGGGCATCGCTCTTGGTGGTGCGGAACCGGACCCGATGACCGGACGCGCCGGGCTCGAGCAGGACTTGGAGGTTCCCGTTGGTCCACTGCCGGAGCGTGCCTTCCTGGTGAACGACGCCGCGGGCGTCGAACACCTCCCGCAACTCGACCACCAGGCGCTCCCACTCCTCGTCGGTCAGCTTCCGCCCGAGTTCGACGGTCCGGCCCACGCCGATCGGAAAGCCGAGGAACGACCGGGTTCGGTCGGCCTCGACCGGCCGATCGAGGCTCCGCGCGGCGGCCGACACCAGCTCGGGCGGAATCCCGACGTCGCGACCGATTTCCTGGAGTTGGGCCAGCGTCATGCCGCCCGTGCCGGACGGCTGGGCCGAGCCGGCGGCCTGCGATTCCGCGGCGCGTTCGAAGATCGCGGCGATCTCCTTCTCGCTGTAGCGTCGTTCCGAGGTCACGGGGCTCCTGAGGCGCCGAGCGCCCTCCGGGGTGGCTGGCGCGGTTCCGAAAGGTAGCCACGCCGGCATTGGCCGGCCGTGCCGGCGGCGGGTAGTATTGTCGGGTCCCCTTTCAACTCGGCACCTCGTGTCCCTGGGCCTCGTCGCCCGGGGAACCCGCCTTCATTCGGAGATTGCCATGATCCTCCGTGCCTCGCTGGTGCTCCTTGCCGCCGCCGCGGCGGCCGCCGCCCAGGGCCGGGCGCCGTGCGCCCTGGCGATCGTCGGCGCCACGCTGATCGACGGCAACGGGGGCGCCCCCGTTCGGGACGCCACGATTCTGGTCCGAGGGCAGCGGATCGAAGCGGTGGGGCCCCGGGCGTCGGTGACGGTGCCGGGCTGCGCTCGCCGGATCGACGGAACCGGGAAGTTCGTCACGCCGGGGTTCATCGACACCAACGTTCACATCTCCCTGGGCGGCAGCATGGAGTCGAACATCCGCTATCAGGATCAGCGGTTCGACATCACGCTCGAAGGCGCCCAGCTCCATCTCAAGCACGGCGTCACCACCATTCGCGACAGCTACGGGATCATGAAGCCGCTGCTGGCGGTGCGGGACGCCATTGCCCGGGGCGAGGTCGTCGGGCCGCGGCTCTACGTGGCCGGCAACATCGTCGGGTGGGGCGGGTTCTTTGCCCCGTCGTTCGGGCCGCCGCGGCCGGTCAACCTGTGGCAGGAGCAGCTCAACGACGCGATCACCGAGGGCAGCGGCGAGGAGCTGATGTACCTGGGGCCGGACTCCCTCCGCGCGGCGATGAACCGCTACCTCGACAAGGGCGTCGACTTCGTCAAATTCGGCGGCACCGTCCACACCTCGTTCCCGACGCCGCTGGTCTTTTCACCCCGCCAGGTGCAGGTCATCGTCGACGAGACCCACAAGCGGGGCCGGATCGCGGAAACGCACGCCACCTCGCCGGAAGGCCTCCTGATCGCGCTCCAGGCCGGGGTCGATCTGGTCCAGCATCCCGAGGTCCTCGAAACGCCGCTGACCGACGAGTTGGTCCGCGAGTTCCTGGCGCGGAAGGTGATTTGCTCGATGAACATCAACAGCCACACGGGCAAGTCCTGGCGCGACTTCCTGGCGGCCCGCCGCCGGGCCGAAGCGGAGGCCGCCGAAAAGGCCCAGGACTCGAGCCGAGGGACTCGGGTGTGGCCCAAGCGGGAACGGACTCAGCACGAGATGCTCGAGGGCACCATCCGACCGAATCAGCCGCGGGTCTATCGCGCCAACGCCGAGCGGCTGGTGCGGGAGGGATGCATCGTGTCGGTGGCCACCGACAATGACCTGGGTGCGGCGCCCGAGTTCGACAAGGATCCCGGAGCCTGGCGGGCGCGGGAGCCCGGGGTCGGGACCATCCTGTCCATCGTGGGTCTGGTGGAACTCGGGATGACGCCGATGCAGGCGCTCGTGGCCGCCACCAAGCACGGCGCGATCGCGTCGCGGGCCCTGGCCGACTACGGCACGGTGGAGGCCGGCAAGTTTGCCGACCTCCTGCTGCTCCGGGCCGATCCCCTGGCGGACATCGGCAACATCCGCCAACTGGAACTGGTGATCCGCGACGGTGCGGTGATCGATCCCCAGTCGCTGCCGACCAAGCCGATCTTCACCCGGTCGCGGCCGTGAGGTCCCGCGGCCGCTTCCGGAGGTCGACGGCCAGGACGGCCGAAACCGTCACCAGCACCACCAGATAGGCGACGACCCCGGTCATCCCGACCCGGAAGATGTCGAAGTAGCCGTTCCACGCATTGGTGGCCCCGTGGAACACGGCAACGAGCAGGACGCTGCCGCGGGTTCGATTGAAGAGCCACGAGAACTGGACCGCCGACGCCGTGACCATGACGGCGAAGCTGAGAAACGCCGCGGGCAGGCCGTGCTGGACCGCCAGGTTCTGGTAGGCCTCGCCCTCGATCAGGAACAGGGGCAGGTGCCAGACGGAGTGGCACGCGCCGATGATCAGGCTGGCCATCAGCGGGTCGTGGCGTTGCTGGACCCGGACCACGCCAAAGCCCCGCCATCCGTACTCCTCGCCGACTCCCGCCGCGACGATCAGGAACGCCAGGGCCGGGATGCCCTGGTGGATCGGCGGCAGATTCGACCAGTCGAGCGGCTGGCCTCCGACGGAGGCGCCGAGGTACAGGGCCACCAGGGTCGGGACGATCGGGAACAGGAGCGCAAAGGCCCACCACCCGGCCCCGACCCGCCAGATCAGCCCCCGCCTCAACAGTTCGCCGACGGCGCGGCGCCCGCCGTCGACGGCCGTGAGGATCAACCCGGCGACGCTGGCGCTGGCGGCGCCGAGTTGGAGGAATCCGATCGGCAGGACGCCGAGGGCCACGGGCGCGATCAGCACCAGTCCGATCGCCATGGCGAGGATCAGGAGGGAGAGCGCGGGATGCCGGCGGATGAATTGGGGCATGAGGCCTCGGTGGAGTCCTCAAGGTAACGCCGCCCCGCCGCTCCGGGTTCGACCGGCGCCTTGGCTCGGTTCGGCGGGCCAACGGGGCGCGCGGTTGCAGATTCGGGCTCCGCGGCCATTATTTCGACGTTGGCACGACGTTCCGGGTCCCTCCTCCTTCCCGACGAAAATCATGCGCCGAACTCTCCCGCTCCTGCTGGCATTCGGTCTTGGTGCGACTGCCCTCGCTGCCCAGGCCAGACCCGCCGCCAAACCGGCCAAGCCCGATCCCAGGATCGAGGCGTTCAAGCAGGCCGTGGCCGCCGAGGTCGAAGCCCGGGCCAAGCTGACCCAGGAGATCAACGACCAGATCTTCAGCTTCGGGGAACTCGGCTTCCAGGAGTTCGAGACCTCGAAGTACCTGATCGCCCTGCTCCGGAAGGAGGGCTTCACGGTCGAAGAGGGATTCGGCGGGATTCCGACCGCCTGGGTGGCCACCTGGGGCTCGGGGAAGCCGGTCATCGCGCTCGGATCGGACATCGACGGGATTCCCCAGGCGTCGCAGATGCCGGGGATCGCCTGCCGCCAGCCGATGGTGCCCGGCGCGCCCGGCCACGGTGAGGGCCACAACTCCGGGCAGGCGGTCGTCGTCACCGCGGCGGTGGCCATCAAGAATCTGATGGTCAAGGAAAAACTCTCCGGCACCCTGAAGATCTGGCCGGGTGTCGCCGAGGAGCAGCTCGGTACCAAGGCATTCTTCGCGCGGGACGGGCTCTTCAAGGACGTCGACATCAGCTTCTTTACCCACGTCTTCGACAACTTCACCACCCCGTGGGGCGCTCCCAACGAGTACAGCGGGCTGGTGTCGCTGCTCTACTCCTTTCAAGGCACCAGCGCGCACGCGGCTGGCGCCCCATGGCGCGGCCGAAGCGCTCTCGACGCGGTGGAACTCATGAACGTGGGCTGGAATTACCGCCGCGAGCACCTCCGGCTCGAGCACCGTTCCCACTACACCGTCCGGGACGGCGGCGATCAGCCCAACGTGGTGCCGTCGACCGCGTCGGTCTGGTACTTCGTTCGGGAACTGGAGCCCCAGGGCATTCGCGACCTCTGGGCGGTGACGGACTCCGTGGCCGCGGGCGCCGCGATGATGACGGGCACCAAGCTGGCCAGCGTCCGGGTCCTCGGCGCCGCCTGGCCGCCGCACTTCAACAAGCCGGTGGCCGAGGCGCTGGCCGCCAACATCAAGCGGGTCGGGATGCCGAAGTGGTCGGCGGAAGACGTGACCTTCGCCAAGGCGATCCAGAAGGAACTCAAGGTGACCCAGCAGGGCCTCGATACCGTGGCCCGCGGACTCGACGAACCGCCGAAGGACAGCGAGCGGAAGGGCGGCGGGTCCGACGACATCGGCGACGTGTCGTGGGCCGTCCCGACGGTGCAGCTC
>JAEUJH010000667.1 GCA_016794825.1 Gemmatimonadota bacterium | reverse complement strand
CGGAAGTCGACGTGACGTGGGAAATCCGGGCCGCCGGCGATTCGCTGATGGTCCACCGACGGAAGTTCCCGCCGACTCGGCTGACGCCGGTCTTCAAGGACACCTACCTGGCGCAGGGGTTCGCGGGCTTCGTGCTGCGGGCGGTCCGGAATCCCAAGGGCGTCGTCACTGGCGTCACGGTCGGGTCGGGGCGGGTCCGCCGACTGCCGTTTGAGCGGTTCGGTGACCGACGTTAGGAGCCGGGTCACGGGGCGTCGCTGACCCCGCCGCGGTCGATCGCGAGTCGGCGGCATCCCTCGATCGGAGCTGTCCTGGCCGATGCGCGGGTATCCACGGCTCGCTCGACAATCAGGAGGATGTCACGGGAGCCGTGGCGCCGCTCGCCAGGAGCGGCTGAGCCACCGTCCGCGTGCCTCGGGCGGGTGGACAATTCCGCGTATCGATCCGAGCCGCGAATCGCACCGAATTGAGAGCGGGGCTAGATTGCCATGTCGGCACGGGAACCACGGCTTCGATCGGGCGCCAACCTTGCCACCAGACCCAGAGTCGCTGTCATGCGCGTATTTGTCACGCCTCGTTCGCTCGGCTGGATCCTCACCGCACTGCCGCTGATCACAGGATGTGGAACCGCCGAGCCGACCGCGTCGGCGGGGCTTCAACGTGGACGATACGTCTTGACGACGATCGACGGTTCGCCCCTCCCGTTCGAAATCGCCCGCAGTGAAGATGGAAACCTGATCCAACGCGAGAGCATCATCTTCGACACCTTGACCGTGCTCGACGATTCGACCATCACCCAGCATGCTCGTCGCGACTGGGTGACCATTCGAGATGGGGTCCCTGAGGCGACCGGCGGCGTGGAGATCGGCGCAACCAGGAAGGTGTACGCCCGGGATGACGAATTGGTGCTGGTCGCCCCGGCCGGGCTGAACATCGCTCCGATGTACCTTACCGTGCGGGGAGCTGACCTGATCCAACGGTTTCGGAAGGTGAGGCTCAACTACGACCTTCCCGGTAGCCCGGTCCAGACGACCGAAGTCGAGGGTCGCTATGTTCGTCGGTGATCGATGGAAGTGGTCGGTGGTGATGATCCTGGGTATGGGCGGCTGCGTTTCGGAGACCGGGCCATCCGAGGCCGGCCTCAATGGCAGCTTCGGCGGTCGGCTGCTCGAGTCGATGGATTTCGTTGGGTTTTCGGTCGTCGAGTCCGGCGGCGTCCTCAGCGGACTGGCCTGGTCCAGCATCGTGCCGGGCCTCGCTCGGGCCACGCCCTTGACGGGTTCGCGTTCGGGAACGAGCGTCACGTTGACCATCCCGAATGCATCGGGACTGGGGCCATGGGTGTTCAACGGAACGTGGGCCGATGACTCCCTCCGAGGCGAGTTCGCCCAGGCCCAGGCCGTCGGGTTCGGGTTCCTCGTCCGACTCGGCCGAATCGATACGATCCCGTCGGGAAACGCGTCGATCTCGGTCTCCGGTTCCGAACAGCATGCAGGCCTTCAGGGATCGGCCCTCTTCGGATACGACTCAGCCGACCACCCGGTTGTCATCACCAAGACCGCGCCGCCTTTCGCCGCGACCACGCAGTTCACCTGGAACGGGAAGGCCCGCCCCGGCAGGGGAGCCTATCTCGCGCTGGGGAACGCGGTATCATCCATCACGCTGACGCGCGACCCGGACTCGAATCCGATCAACTACAGCGTGACTGGCGGCACGGTCTTCGTCGACTACTCGAACCGGTTCACCCTGGTCGGTCGTCTCGAACTGACGGCGCGCAGTCCAAGCGGCCAAGTCGTCACCCTGGCGGGAAGCTACAGCGCCGGTTGTCAATTCGGATATTGTTGAATCGGCGGGTCACGGTGGCGGGACACCTACCTGGCGCAGGGGTTCGCGGGCTTCGTGCTGCGGGCGGTCCGGAATCCCAAGGGCGTCGTCACTGGCGTCACGGTCGGGTCGGGGCGGGTCCGCCGACTGCCGTTTGAGCGGGTCGTCGACCGGCGTTAGGTAGGTCGTGGCGGTTTCTTTCAAGCGCACCGGGTCGCTGTCCTCCAGATTCGGGACACCCCCTTCCGCGGAACCCGACGATGTCACGGTTTGCCTGGTGCATCACCCTGACCTGCCTGGCGCTACCCTTGCGACTCGACGCCCAAGTCAACGCGTCTGAGCCCAAGGAACGGCGGGACGCCATGCAGAAACTGGCCTTCCTGCTCGGCGACTGGAGCGGCGACGCCCGCAGGATCATGGGTCCAGGCCGGACTGAGTCCTTCCGGCAGACCGAGCACGTCCGCACCGCGCTCGGCGGACAGGTCTTCGTGATTGATGGTATCGGACGCACGCTGGTCGACGGAACCGTGGGCGACACCGCGTTCCAGGCGTTTGGCGTGCTCGACTGGCGCCCGGGACGTGGGTATCAACTTCACTCGATGACCCACGAAGGGCGGGAAGGATTCTTCCCGGTCAAGCTCCTGCCCGACGGACAGGGGCTGGAATGGGGGTTCGACGTCGCTGGCGGGAAGACTCGATACACCCTGCGCCTGACGCCGGACGGAGAGTGGCACGAGCAGGGCGAGTTCTCGTCCGACGGGCAACGATGGATACCCACCGTCGAGATGCGACTCCGCCGGGTTCCCCGATGACCTCGTCTCCGCTCGCTCGCCCACCCGGGCGGACGGGTCCGCCTCGAGCCGATGGACAGCACCGCCCGCCGGTTCTATCGTGCTCCGATGCGCTACGAGGAGTACCCCGCCCCTGCCTCGCTCGAAGACCGCGTTCTCTCGGTCTGGAGTTTTCGACGTTCGGCACTGGAATCAGGTGTGGTCCGCCACTTGATCCCGCCGGATGGCTGCGTGTCGGTGGCGTTCGCTGTCCATTCCGATCGGTCGCCCGAGGTCATCCTGGTGGGCGCTCACGAACGTCCGCTGGCAGTGCCGATCTACCCCGGCGACCGATACTGGGGAATCCGGTTCTGGCCTGACGCTGGAGCGACCTGCCTCGGCCTGAACGCGGAGGAATGGGTTGGTCGCCGAGCCCCGGCCGAACCTTGGGTCGCTGGCTACCCTCACGAGGTTCTCCCGGCGGTTGAGCGGGCCGGATCCGATTCGGAAGCGCACGCCGCCGTGGCCCGGTGGGCCAACGCGCAGAACTGGGGAGCGGCGTCGCTCGATGCCGCCGTGCGCCTCGCGGTGCTCGCGATCGTCGCCGCCAAGGGCGCTCTCGCGATGCACGAGCTCCCCGCCATCACGGGGCTGTCCGCCCGCACGCTGCTTCGGCGGTTCCGCGCCGCGACCGGGATGACGCTCAAGCGCTACGCCAAGGTGCGGCGCTCTCGAGAGGCCGCCGCGCGCCACCACGAGTCGCCGTCGACGACTTGGAGCCGAATCGCGGTCGAGGTTGGGTACTCGGACCATGCACACCTGACCCGCGAGTTCCGGGCCATCGTCGGTGCGCCCCCAAGCGAAATCGCTCGGATGATCGGGCGCATCAGCCATGGCGCCATCCGCCCGTAGCGGGCCGTCGCCGTCCAATGCGAGGTATCGCCATCGGGGGCTTACCGCGGCGCGATGAGGCTGCGGGTGGTGACCTGCACCACTTCCTCCGGGGTGAGCCCGACTGTCGAGCTGAGTGCCCTGGCACCCTGGAGCGGATCGAACACGGGGTAGTCCGAACCGAAGACCACTCGATCCAGGCCGTCGCGCCGCAGGTCCTGCCGCAGCAGCATCGCCTCTTCTCGGGTCATCGCCGGGACGCCTTCGGACTCACGTTCGAGCGCCACCGCGGAGATCTCGAAGTAGATCGTCCTCGCCGGCCCGTTGGCTTCGACGTCCCGAATCCACCGCCGCAAGGTGCCGTACACCGTTCGAGTCCATGGACCGTACCCCCCACTGCCGCCGAGGTGAGCAACCATCACCCTCAGGTCGGGATGAGGCCCCAACACCCGCTCGGCGAACCGCCGAACGTGGGTGGAATCATGCCCCCGCAGCTGGGGATCGACGTGGAGCAAGAGCGGGAGACGGTGCTCGCTCGCGAACGACGCGATCCGAGCGAGACGGCCCAGGTGAACGTCGTTGCGCAGGTCGACCTGCGAGCTGGCGAGGTGAAGCTTGATGCCGCCGGTCCGGAGTGTGTCGCGGCACCACGCGAGGTCGTCCAGGGCGGACGACCCGAGGGCCGGAACCGAGCAGTATGCGGTCGCTCGACCAGGAAACCGCCCCGCCTCAGCGGCCACCCAGGCGTTCTCCCGTCGGACTCGCCGGTGCGCCTCGGCCCTGTCGATTCTGAGGCCGGCCACGAACTCGGGGTTGGCGTACAGGTGTCCCATCGGGACGAGAACCACGGCGGCCACGGAATCCCCGCGGCCATTCAACAAGGTGACCGCCGAGGAGTAGATCGAGTCCGGTCGCGAGAATGGCACGCCGAGCGACTTCCAGTCCCGAATCAGGTCAGGGCTCAGGAGGTGGACGTGGTGGTCGACGATGCCCGGGCTCCCCTCGGGCGCGACGGTCCCGGTCCGACTCAGCCGCGACACGGCGGCGCCGGCCGCCAGCAGCGCCACGATCAGGATGGCTCGACGTCGCATCGCGGTCACCCGCCCGCACCGGGGCGGACCCGGGTGCCCGAGGTGTGCGAAGCAATGGCCCGCCAGGTGCCGTCGCGCTGTTTGAGGAGGATGTTCGTCGACTGGTACTCGGTCACCACGGATCGATTGGCTTCCCGCCCGAAAACTACGCCGGTACCAGCCACCACGGCCGTCCCGTTGGGATAGACGTCGAGCCGGGTGATCCGAAAGACGAGCGAGTCGTAGGCGGCGCGGTTGTGCCGAATCCAGTCGAGTTCTTCGCCTTTGGACGCCCAGCGGCCGTCGGCACGGATTACGCGAAAGTCGTCCGCCAGGATCCGATCGAGGAGCGCCACGTCTTGGGTCTGGTAAGCCCTCGGCCAGTCGACCGTCTTGATCCGTCGGATGGCTTCGTGGTCCGGGGACTGGGCCGGCGCGGTCGGGGCCGAACCGAGCAGAGCGAGCGCCAGGAAGCCGTACGAACTCGTCAGTGATCGTAGCGTTCTCATCGGTGCCTCGGCCTCGGTCCGCGGGGGCGGGATCGCTCCTCCAACAGCCGTCCCAAACGTAACGTGGCGCTCCATGGTCGACTAGAACAGTTTCGCCAGCAGGCCGGCCCGGAGGCCGCCAAGGGCTCGATCGAGATCCCGGGGGTGGTGAACCAGTGCCGCCCCTTACGTTCCGGCCCTCGGCTCGGCAGATTCGGAATGTCCCACCATTCGAGGAAGCCCATGAAGAGTCCGTTCCAGTTCGCGGCCGCGTCGGTCGCGCTCGCCGTGCTTGGCGCCGCGGCCGGGTCAGCGGTGGCGCAGGAGACGCCGTCCGACACCCTGCTCACGGTCCAGCACTACCTCAACTGGGAACAGGTCGCCGACCCGCAGATCTCGCCGGACGGCTCCCAGATCGTCTATGCCCGCCGGTGGATCAACCAGCTCGAGGATCGCTGGGATTCGGCGCTCTGGCTGATGAACGCCGATGGGACCAAGCAGCGGTTCCTGCTCAAGGGCGGAAGTCCGCGATGGTCGCCCGACGGGACCCGGATCGCCTACATCGCCGAGGCCGACGGGAAGGCCCAGATCTTCGTCCGGTGGATGGACGCCGAGGGGGCGGTGTCGCAGGTGACGCGCCTGGCCGAGGCGCCGGGCAACCTGGCCTGGTCGCCGGACGGGAAGTGGCTCTCGTTCAGCATGTCGGTGCCGTATGACAACAGCTGGCGGATCAGCATGCCGGCCGCGCCGGCCGGGGCCAAGTGGACGCCGGCGCCCCGGCGGGTCACCGATCTCCACTATCGTCAGGACCGGGCCGGGTTCATGGCCCTGGCCCACACCCATCTGTTCGTGGTGCCGGCGGACGGCGGGACGCCGCGGCAGGTCACCAAGGGCGAGTTCGACGTCGGGGCCAAGTTCGACGCCCTGAACGGCGGGGTGGGTTACGACTGGACCCCGGACAGCAAGCAGATCGTGTTCGACGGTCACCTCCAGTCGAACTGGGATCTCAACTACCGCAATTCCGATCTCCACATCGTCGACGTGGCGACCGGTCAGATGCGGAAGCTGACCAGCCGGACCGGCACCTGGACCGATCCGTCGGTCTCGCCGGACGGGAAGACGATCGCGTACGCGGGCTACGACTCGACCCGGAAGAGCTACAAGACCTCCGAGCTCTACTTCATGGGGATCGACGGCGGCAACCCCCGGCTCGCCTCGGGCGACCTCGATCGCGACGTCGGCGGGATGGTCTGGGCCGAAGACGGGAGCGGCGTCTACTTCGGCACCCAGGACAAGGGCACCGCCAACCTGTACTTTGCCGCGCTGCGCGGTGGGGTCCGTCAGGTGACCACCGGCAACCACATGCTCGGCATTTCGTCGATCTCGAAGACCGGCATCGCGGTCGGGACCCGGTCGGCCTACCACGAGCCGGGTGACGTGGTCCGGCTGGCCCTGGCCAGGCCGACCGAGGTGACGCGCCTTACCGACGTCAACGGCGACGTGCTGGCCCGGATCAAACTCGGCGCCGTCGAGGAGATCTGGTACACGTCGACCGGCGGGGCCCGGGTCCAGGGCTGGATCGTCAAGCCGCCGAATTTCGATCGGAGCCGGAAGTATCCCCTGATCATGGAAATCCACGGCGGGCCGCACGGGATGTACAACGTCGGCTTCAGCTACATGTACCAGAACTTCGCGGCCAACGGCAACGTGGTGCTCTACACCAACCCGCGGGGGAGCACCGGGTACGGCACCGGCTTCGGCAACGCCATCGAGCGGGCCTATCCGAGCGTCGACTACGAGGACCTGATGGCGGGGGTCGACTCGGTCATTGGCCGGGGGTACATCGACACCTCGCGGATGTACGTCGGGGGCTGCAGCGGGGGCGGCGTCCTGTCGAGCTGGGTCGTGGGGCACACCACCCGGTTCGCCGCGGCGGCGGTCCGGTGCCCGGTCATCAACTGGCTCAGCTTCTCGGGCCAGGCCGACGTGCCGCTGTTTACGGGCAACTTCTTCGACAAGCCGTTCTGGGAAGATCCGGGGCCGTGGCTCAAGCAGTCGCCGCTCATGTACGTCAAGAACGTCAAGACGCCGACGCTGCTGATGACCGGCGAGCTCGACCTCCGGACGCCGATGCCGCAGACCGAGGAGTACTTCGCGGCCCTCAAGATGCTGGGGGTGCCGACCGAGATCCTCCGGTTCGCCGGCGAGTATCACGGGACCAGCTCGAAGCCCTCGAACTTCATCCGGACCCAGCTGTACATGATGAGCTGGTACCAGAAGTACGCCAACAAGACGGGCCCGGCCACCATGCCCTGAGGTTCCGGCCGGGGTCGGAACGGGGGTTGGGCGGGAAGGGCGGCTCGTTTCGGGGGTTCCGGACGAGCCGCCCGTTTTTTCGGTCGGCCTAAGGGTGGCCGAACCGTCGGGGTTAGATGACGGGGGGGCCTTGCGCCAACCGTTGTCGGATACGAACTTGGATACAGTACTGCATCCCCCCAACGCTTCAACAGATAAGCAGTTGTCCACGGAGGACTACCATGGTTCGCAGCCTTGCGCATGCGACCGTCGGCGTCTGGCGTAGGCTGGGCTCCGCTGCGTTCGCCGCAGCGGTTGCCCTGATCTTTGCCAGCCCGATGGTTGCGCAGTCCGGCACGGTGGCCGGCACCGTCGTCGATTCGAAGACCGGTCGGCCCCTGGCCGACGCGACGGTCCGGGCCGAAGGGTCCGAAGCATCCGGCCGGACCGGAACCCGCGGCGAGTTCCGCCTCACGGGCGTTTCCGGCGGCACGATCCGCCTCCGGGTGACCCGGATCGGCTACCAGGCCTCGACGGCCACCGCTTCGGAGGGAGCCACCAACGTTCGGATCGAGATGACGGAGTTGGTCGTCAAGCTCGACGAACTGGTGGTCACCGGCACCGCCGGTGAAACCCAGAAGCGCAGCCTGGGCAACGCGATCGGTCAGGTCCAGGTCTCGAGCACCCTCCAGATCGCTGGTCCTCCGGCCAAGCTCCAGGACATGCTGTCCGTCAACGTGCCGGGCGTCCGGATCATGCGGGCCAGCGGCGCCATCGGCACCGGCGGCACCACCCGAATCCGGGGCTCCGGCAGCTTGAGCCTTTCGAACGAGCCCCTCATCTACATCGACGGGGTTCGCTCCAACAACCAGGCCGCCGTCGCCAGCGTGGCGTTCAATGGGCAGGAAAAGCCGAGCCGGCTGAACGACCTCAACCCGGAAGAGATCGAGTCGATCGAGGTGCTGAAGGGCCCCTCGGCGGCGACCATCTACGGCACCGAGGCGTCCAACGGCGTCATTCAGATCATCACCAAGCGGGGCCGGGCCGGTCGCCCGACGTTCGACACCCACTTCGGTGCCGGGGCCAACTGGCTGGCGGATCCGGAAGGCCGCTACCCGACCAACTACTACCTGAAGCGGGGCGGCGACTACCGCAACCCGGCGGACATCATCGAGTTCAACGTCCAGGAGTTCCTGGCGCAGCGGAACATCCAGCGGGTTGGCCTCGACGGGAAGACCTACGGACCCAACATCTTCTCGAACGGGATGCCGCTCTCGGCCGGCGCCAGTATCAGTGGCGGGACCGACGCGATCCGCTATTACTTCTCCACCGATTTCAATCGCGACGAAGGGCCGGTCGACTACAACTGGCAGAACAAGTACACCGGCCGGGCCAACCTCAGCTACTCCACGGCCGACAGCAAGTTCAAGGTCGACCTGAGCCTCGGCACCATTCGGGCCAAGACCCGGGGCGCCTCGGGCGTCCAGCCGATCACCACGAGCATCATGTGGGCCTGCAACTTCCCCTGGTGCGAACCGACCGGCGACACCACCAAGACTGGCTGGAACGGCGCGGGTCATGGCTTCCAGTTCTATCGGCCCGAAGACTACGGCGGCGTCGAAGGGATCGACGACATCGACCGGACGACCTTCAGCCTCCAGCTCAATCACCGGCCGTTCAACTGGCTCCGGCACCGGATTACCGTCGGCCCCGACTTCACCAACAACAAGTCGTCCCAGTTGGTCTTCCGCGATCCGGCCGGGTACAATCCGTTCTTTGCCCAGTCGCTCGGGCAGAAGCTGGCCAATCAGCTCCGGTCGACCTTCCTCACGATCGACTACGGCGCCAGCGCCGACCTCAACATCGGCAAGAGCCTGATCGCGACGACCTCCACGGGCGTCCAGTACTACTACAAGCAGTTCGACCAGCAGGTCTCGCAGGGCTTCGAGTTTGCCGTCCCCGGTCCGGGCGACGTCGGCAGCGGCTCGCGCGTGGCGGCCGCCGAGTCGTTCCAGGAGAACAAGACCTTCGGCGTCTATGTCCAGGAACAGTTCGCCTACAAGAACCGGCTCTTCGTGACCGGCGCCCTCCGCGCCGACGGCAACAGCGCCTTCGGAGCCAACTTCGACGCGGCGTACTATCCGAAGTTCAGCCTGTCGTGGGTGCTGTCGGACGAGCCCTTCCTGGCCAACCAGAAGATGTTCTCGCAGCTCAAGCTCCGCGGCGCCTGGGGCAAGGCCGGCCTCCAGCCGGATGTCTTCTCGGCGCTCCAGACCTACGGCACCGCTGTCGGCTCGCTCGGTCTGGGCGGCGTGACCCCGCGCAACTTCGGTAACCCCGACCTCAAGCCGGAAGTCGGCGTGGAGACGGAGCTCGGGTTCGATGCCGGTCTCTTCGATCAGAAGATCGGGATTGAGTTCACCTACTACAACAAGGACATCAAGGACGCGATCATCTCGGCCCCGCTCAAGACCTCGCGCGGGTTCCCGGGTGTCCAGTTCCTGAACATCGGTAGCACCAACAACCGCGGCATCGAACTCGGTATCGACGGGTCTCCGGTCAACAAGAAGAGCTGGGGCCTCGATCTCCGGGGCACCATCGCGACGAACTCCACCAAGATCGTCGACCTCGGACCGGGCATCACCCCGCTGTTCACCGGCTCGAGCTACATCCAGCAGTGGAACGTCAACGGGTACGCCCCGAACGCGTTCTTCTACAAGCGGTTCAAGAGCGCCACGCTGCAGCCGTCGACCATCGCCGCCGGTCCGTGGATCCTGCCCGTGGCCACCAACCCGATGTGCGAGGGCGGCACCGACCTGGGTGAAGGCGACGGAACCCTGGTGCCCTGCGCCAACGCGCCGCGGCTCTATGCCGGCCGGCCGACGCCGTCCTGGAACGGCTCGTTCAGCACCACCCTCCGGATCGGTTCGAGCCTCCGGATCCTCGGTCTGGTCGACTACGTCGGTGGGCACCACGCCATCGTCGGCGACGTCGGCGCTCAGCACACGTTCTTCCGGAATTCCTACGAGTCGATCCGCGGCAACGAGATCCTCGAAGCCATGCGGACCGACCCGAACGGACCTGGCATTTCGGGTCTGATGGATGCCGGCTTTGCCCGGCTCCGCACCGTGTCGGCCACGTACGATCTGCCGGCCTCCGTTGGCCGGTGGCTCGGCGCCAGCCGCGGCTCGGTGACGCTGGCGGCGGAGAACCTGGCATTCCTGTGGCGCGCCCAGAAGAGTGTCTTCGGGGCCAACTGGGTCGACCCGGAGATTCTCCCGAACCGGTCGACGGATACCAACGGCAACTTCGGGTACACCCAGGAATCCTGGCCGCAGCTGGCCCGGGTCCGGGCCACCGTCCGGCTCACCTTCTGATCCGGCGATCCGGCGAAAGGAACCCAACGATGAAGACTCAAGCGACCTCCGGCCTGTTCCGGACCCTGATGCTCGGGGCCGCCGTGGCGACGACGGCCTGCAACAACCTGCTCGACGTCTCGTTCCCGGGGCAGATTCCGAGCGAGCAGGCGAGCGACCCGAATCTCGCCGCGGTACTGGCGCGCAGCGTCATCGGCGACTTCGAGTGCGCCTACAGCAACTACATGTCGGGCTCGGCGGTTCACTCCGACGAGTACGAGACCTCCAACTCCAACGTCCCGCTCGCCAATTGGGGCGAGCGGACCATCACCAAGGACGAAACCGATTACGTCATCGGGACCTGTGAGGGCAACTTCGGGATGCACCTCACCCTGCATACCGCCCGGTTCCAGTCGGAGGACATCTTCAAGAAGCTCCAGGGTTGGACCGATACGGAAGTGCCCGGTCGGTCGAACCTGATGGCCCAGGTCCGCACCTACGGGGCCTACTCCTACCTGATGATGGGCGAGGGCTTCTGTCGGGTGTCGTTCGACGGCGGGGCCGAAGAGGCTCCCACGGCGGCACTGGCCAAGGCCGAGGCCCAGTTCGCGGAAGCCATCACCCTCGCCAATAGCAGCGGCAACACCGACATGCTCAACCTGGCCCGGGTCGGGATGGCCCGGACCAAGATGGACCTCAAGAAGTGGTCGGATGCCGTGACC